>DATEMW010000001.1:0-7544 GCA_035275385.1 Candidatus Methylomirabilota bacterium
TCGAGACGTTCGCGGCCGCGCTCGCCGGCCCGGTGCTGGCGGTCGTGGTGTGGCTAGCGGCCGCCGGCGCGCTCGCCGCGTGGTACGAGCTCGTCGTCGGCTACCTGGTGCCGCTCTACTCGCGGCTGGGACGGCCGGCCCACTGGACCTTCTACCGGTGGCACGTGTGGATTCCGATCGCGGCGGGCGCGGCGATCTCACTCGGCTCGGCGCTCGCGAGCCGGCGCTTCGGAGTGCGCCACGCCGTCGTGACGCTCGGCCTCGGCTACGGCGTCGCGCACTTCTTCGTGCAGGGCAAAGGCTGGGAGTACCACCTCTATCCGCTGGCGGCGTTCGCCGCCGTCGCGCTCTTTGCCGAGATCGAACGGCTCGTCGAGGCCGGCCGACCGGCGGCGCTCCCGGTGGCGGCGTGCGTCGTTGCGGCCGCGATCATGCTCGGTCTCAAGGGGGTGGAAGCCTCCGACGCGGCGTGGATCGCGGCCAAGCAGCATCGGGTGGAGGCGCTCGTCGCGGACCTCGACGGCCGCGTCGGGCCAGGGGATTTCGTGCAGGTGCTCGACACGACCGAAGCCGGCGTGCACGCACTGCTGCGCCTGCGCGCCGTTCCGCCCACCCGCTTCATCTACGACTTCCACTTCTATCACGACGAGCAGACGCCGACCGTCCAGCGGCTGCGCGCGGAGTTCCTCGCGGGCTTCGACGCGCACCCGCCGAAGTTCGTCGTGCTGTTCGAGCGGGGGTGGCCGGGTGGCGGCTACGAGCGGGTCGACGAGTTCCCCGGGCTTCGCCGACGGCTCCTCGGCTACCGCGTCGACCGCCGCGGGGACGGTTACATCGTCTATGCGCGCTGACATCATCCGCCGCATCATCCGCGCGTACGACGACCCCATCGTGCGCGCGTACTGCTGGATCCGGTTCTGGATCCTCCGGCAGCGGTTCCTCGACGAGATCGGCCAGTACCTGCCGGAGTCCGGGCCCGTCCTCGATATCGGCTGCGGCTTCGGCCTGTTCTCGCTCTACTACGCGGCGACGGCGCCGGCTCGGTTCGTTCGCGGCGTCGATCTGAATCCGCGCCGCATCGCGATGGCGCGCCGGGCGGCGGCGCGTCTGGCGATCGACAACGTCGCCTACGACGAGGGCGACGCCCGCACGTTCAAGGGCGACGGCGAGGTGGCGGCGGCGTACATGCTCGACATCGTCCACCACATTCCGCCCGACACGGTGACACCGCTCTTGCGCCGGTTGTACGCCTGCCTGAGCCCGGGAGGCATCCTGATCGTGAAAGACGTCGACACCCGCCCGGCGCCCAAGCGCTGGTTCACATGGACGCTCGACAAGCTGATGGCGCCGACGGCGCCGGTGCGGTACTGGAGCGGGGAGGAACTGGGCGCGGCTCTACGAGCGGCGGGGTTCGAAGTGCGGCGTCACGCGATGCTCGATTTCCTGCCGTACCCGCACGTCATCTACATCGCGACGCGGCGGCCCTAGCGCTCACGAGCTTCCGGGCGGCTCCTCGCGCGCTTCGTAGTGCAGGCGTCGCGCCTGGAGCCAGCGAACCCCGAGCATATCGACGACGCCGCGCCAGGCGCGATTGCGCACGCCGTAGTGCGAGATGCCGAACCGGCGCGGCCGGTGGTGCACCGGGATCACGATCACCCGGTGGCCGGCCTGCCGCAGGAGCGCCGGGACGAAACGGTGAAAGCCGTCGAAGAACGGCAGGCTTTCGACGCAGCGCCGGTGCATCGCACGCAGCGAGCACGCGCTGTCGCGGACCTGGTCGCCGAGCACCGCCGCGCGCACGCGGTTGGCGATCCGCGACGACAGCCGCTTGAGCCACGGGTCGCGCCGGTCGCGGCGCCAGCCGCACGCGGCGTCCCAGCGATCGAGCTCGGCCAGCAGCAGGGGAATGTCCTGGGGATCGGACTGGAGGTCCGAGTCGAGCGTGACGACAATGCGCCCGCGGACCGCGCGCAGCCCCGCGGCCAGCGCCGACGAGAGCCCGCGGTTCTGCGCGAGCCGGATCAGACGCACCCGCGCGTCGGTCGCCTGAGCCAGTCGCACGAACTCGACGCTCGAATCGGTGGATCCGTCGTCGACGACGATGACCTCGGCCGACTTCTCGACGGTCTTGAGCACGGCCTGGAGCTCTTCCCAGAGCACGGGCAGGCTCTGGGCCTCGTTGAACACCGGCAGGACGATCGAGAGCTCGACCGACTCTTCTGTCACGCGCCGCCGCCCAAGACGACCATCTCGTCGTTCCCAATGCGGCGCGACGCGACCACGCGCCACGTCGGATGCGCGAGCGGCTGCAGCCCGGTCCACGATTTCCGCGACATGATCACGGCTCCGCTGGCCGACCCCGCCAGCAGCTGCTCGACGCGACGTCGATCGAGCTCGACGACCGATCGCCGAAGATAGAAGTCGTAGGTCAGCCAGATGTCAGGGTACACCCGGACCGGCGTGCCGGGCGGCGTCAGGGCCTGCGCGGCCGCGGCGATCGGACGGACGTCGAACTGATACGCGAACCTCGCGGGGTAGCGAGCGCCCTCGATCAGCAAGATCGCGCTCACCCCGAGCGCCACGATCAGCCCGCCATGCGCGAACGCCGCGGATCGCGCGGCCAGGACCGCGGCCGCGGCGGTCGCCAGGAGCAAGCCGACGATCAGCGCCGACTCGGTCCCGGTGTCGGGAATCCACGGGCGTCCCTCGCCGCCGATCCGACCGGCGCCCGGTGAGACCGCGAACGCCGCCACGACCACGGCGACCGCGGCGAACACGTAGAACGCCCGCCGAAGCGCGCGGGCTCCGTCGTGGGCGGCCGCTCGCGTGAGGAACTCACCGACCAGGAGCGCCAGCCCCGGATAGATCGGGATCAGATAGCGCGCGCGATGGATGCCGCTGAGTCCAACCATCAGCCAGATCGCGAGCGTCCAGACCACGATCAGCCGGCGCTCGGCGTCGGCCACGCGTCGCCACCAGGTCGCCGCGGCCACGAGGAAGATCGTCCACGGCAGCGCATAGGCGATGACCCAGAGGCTTTCGATCCGCGCGAGGGCCCCGCGGCGGAACGCCCAGCTGCCGTAGTGCCCGACGACGGTCTCGCCCACGAACGCCGCGCGGTGGCCGACCAGATACGGCGCATACCACGGGGTCAGGAGCACCGCGATGACGACGACGCCGAACACCGGGCGCAGCCGCGCCATGTCGCGCCAGCCGTCGACGAACGCGACGGCGGCGAAGCCGGCGGCGAGTCCGAGCAGCCCCATCGGTCCCTTGCTCATGATCGCGCCCGCGACGCACGCATAGAAGGCAGCCAGCCGCAGCATGGGATACCCGGCGCGCCGCGCCGCGAGCAGGGCGTAGAGCGCCCACCACGTCCACGCGGTCACCATCACGTCCGACTGGCCGTGGTGCCCGATCGCGAAGAAGCCGATCGTCGAGGTGAGGACGAGCGCAGCGATCGCGCCCGCGCCCAGGCTCCACGTCCGGGCGCCGATCGCGAATACCGCCGCGACGGTTGCGACCGACGAGACGACGGCGGGCAGCGCCGCGGTCCGCTCGGTGACCTCGCCGCCGGGAAGCGACGCGACCGCGACCGACCAGAAGAAGAGCTGAGGCTTGTTGAGGTACGGCTCGCCGCGCAGGTCGGGGATGAGCCAGCGGCCGCTGTCCAGGATGTCGCGGGCGAGCAGCATGTAGCGCGCCTCGTTCGGATCCCAGATCGGGGCGCGACCGGCCGGCAGCCCGAGCACGAGCGCCGCGAACGCCAGTACGGCGACCAGCGCGGCGCGGGACCGGGCAGCCGTCATGGCAGCAGGGTGCCAATCGGCGTCCAAAGGTTCAAGCTTTTTGGCCACACTCGCGCAAGACGCTAGTCTGTCCTCATGGCCCTAAGAAAGGCTCTTGCGCTCGTGGTCGTTCTCGCTGCTGGGCTGCCGGGGCTCTCGGCCGCCCAGAGCGGCAAGCAGGTGAGGGTGTCGTTCGATTTTCGTCAGTCGAGCACCCAGAATCGAGACGCCGTCGACGCCGGCGGACGCGTCATCATCACGGACCGCGGTGCGCGCTCGTCGGGAGGCGTCGGTGTCGACAGCACCCAGCGCCGAGTCCGGGCGTCGACCGGGATCTTCACGATCGTCCAGGACGGGGGCGAGTCGACGATGCTGGTGGCGAGCCAGGTTCCATATCCCCAGGTGACGTTCTATCGCGACTACCTGACCGGCGCTGGCTACGTCGCCACCGGCGTGCAGTTCCGGGACGTCGGGACGTCGCTCAAGGTCCGAGCCGCGATCCTGCCCGGCAATCAGGTGAGAGTCCGGCTCACACCGACGATCAGCTGGTTTTCAGCCGACGGGTCGGGCGCGATCGAGGTCAACGAAGCCTCGACCGAGCTCGTGGTGCCCAGCGGCCGGCCGGTCGTGCTGGGCGGCGCGACCACCCAGACCCACGATCTGACCCGGCGCATCCTCGGCTACCGCGCCAGCGAGAGCTCGACCGAGACGACGATGGCGCTGACCGCGACGATCCGCTGAGGCTCGCCGGCGGTCGCGACCGCCAGTTTCTGCCAAATCTGTCACGACGGCTCGTGTAAGGCTGGCACCTCGCTGAGCCTCTCTACCCGCTAAGTGTCTCCATTACTAGCGTTCCACGGTCTGGCACGCCACGTGCCAGTGGCACATATGAACGCTGGTAGCGTCAAGGGAGGCTCTATGCGCGTGCTATTGGTGCTGGCTCTGATTCCTCTGCTCGCCGCGTGCTCCGTTTTCAGCTCGTCGGAGCCGCCGGCGTCCCTGGCGGACACCCCCCCTGCCGAGACCGTCGCGGGCGCCACCGACAGCACTGGTGTCCCCTCGGGGGAGACCAGCCCGACCGACGCAACGGTCTCCCTGTCACCCACGTCGACCACGACGTCGACGCCGACCGAGTCGACGTCGACTCCGAGCGGCTCGACGCCGGTTGCGTTCCCCAAGCCGACCGAAACCTCGACGGCGCCAGCACCCGCCTCGCCCCCTGCGGCCAAGGCGCCCGCCGCCACGGCGATGCCGGCGCCGGTCAACCCGATGCCTCCGTCGCCCTCTGTTGCAGGGACGGACATCTCCGGCAAGTGGGTTGGCTCATGGATCGGCACCGGGCTCTTCAATGCTCCGCGGCAAGAGAACCTCACCCTAGAGATCGTGCAAAAGGGTGACAGCGGTTACGGCCGAATGGTTCTCGACAACGCCACCGCTGCCGAATCGGTTCCCTGGAACATCCGGCTGCAGGGCCTCGGCGGCATTCGCGTCTTCGCCGAGATCGACGGCTCGAAGGTGAAGCTGGTCCACGAGCAGGACGACCGGATCTTCACCGCCAACATGGTCGTCATGGGCGACCAGATGATGGGCGAGGTCAAGGGCCGCAAGGTCCGCCTGCTCCTGGCTCGTCAGGCGCGGTCCAACGCTCCGGCGCGCGACGTTCCGCCGCAGGCCGCCCAGCTGACGCCGCCGCCCGTCGCGGCGAGTCAGCCCGTCGTCCCGCAGCAGCCGCCCGTCGCGATGGCGCCAGCACCCCAGGCCCAGGAGCCCGAGAAGCCGAAGGTGGAGCCGCCGGCGCAGCGGCCCCGGAACGAGGACTACGTGGCGGTGCCGGAGCTGAAGTCGCTCTTCTTCGACTTCGACAAGTCGGTGCTGAGACCGGACGCGGTGGATGCGCTGTCCAGCAACCTGACGTGGCTCAAGGAGAACGCCGACACGTTCGTGCTGATCGAGGGCAACGCCGACGAGCGCGGGACTGCCGAGTACAATCTGGCGCTCGGCGATCGGCGCGCCAAGTCGACTCAGGACTACCTCGAGGCCAACGGCATCACGAAGGACCGCATGTCCACCGTGTCCTACGGCAAGGAGCGGCCGAGCTGCACCGACGCCACGGAGGAATGCCGGGCCCAGAACCGTCGCTCCGACTTCCGCATCAAGAGCAAGTGAGCGGTGCATGACGAACGGAGCCGGGGAGTGGGACTACTACCGCTCTCCGGCTCCGCTGTGATCCAGTGACTCGGCGCGCCCCGCTCGCGCCGCTGGCTTCTCTGCTCCTCGTTGCGCTCGCCGCCTTCTCGGCGCAGGTCGTGTCATTCGAGCAGGCGATCGCCCAACCTGCCGTTGCCTCGGACGCGGCTCAGCGGGGCCCGCGCATGACCCTCGGCAGCGACTCGCGAAATGGTCACCGCTACGTTCGGATCGGCGGCTCGGGCGCTCCCGTCTATCCGACTATCGATCTGACCTGCGATGGCCAGCGCTGGTCCGTGGCGTTGACCCGCTTGGAGGACGGCGCCGTCTACGAGATCGCCCGCGCCCGGGTCGAGCTCATGCTGAACGCGATCGAGTGCCGCCTGCTCCTGCCCGACCAGGAGCTGGTCATGCCGCGCCAGCAGCTCTGGGCGGCATGGGCGACCTCGGCGCAGATCAGCGCGGCAGCGGCGGCCCCGCAGATGCTCGTCGGGCAGGTGGTCGACGTCATCGACGGCAACACGATCCTGGTCTACTTGGGCGATCGCTCGGAGACCGTCCGCTACATCGGCATCAAGACTCAGGAGCCCAATCGCCGGCAACCGAACGGCGAGACCACCTCGGTTGAATCAGCCCAGGCGAACCGACAGCTGGTGGCGCGCCAGCAGGTGCGCATGGAGCTCGACGCGCAGGAGCGAGACCGGGACGGTCGGCTGCTCGCGTACGTCTACGTCGCGGAGCGGATGGTGAACGCCGAGCTCGTCCGCCGCGGCTCCGCGGAGGTCATGACGATCCAGCCGAACGTGCGCCACCGAGACCTCTTCGTCGGCCTCGAGCAGGAGGCACGAGACAACCGCCGGGGTGTCTGGGCCGATGCGTCGGAGCCGACCACGCCGACCAGCGTCGATCCCGCCCCGCGCCGGACCGCCGAAACCCGCCGCGGCGTCCCGCCTGAAGCCAACTCGGGGTGTCCGGCGCCGCAGCCGATCAAGGGCCAGCAGACGTCCTACACGGGCGGTGGACGGTGCGTCTACCACGTGCCGGACGGCGAGCTCTACAGCACGACCAAGGCGGAGCGCTGCTACGCGACGGTCGAGGAAGCCCGCCAGGACGGGTGCGTCGCCGCCAGGCGGTAGCGCGCTCGAGGACGAGCGCTCACTCCGCGTTCGTGTATTTGCAGTCCCCGGGCAAGGTCGTTTGCTCGGCCAGCACGAGGGCGTCAGCCGATAGCTTCTCCGCGCTCGCCACGATCACCGCGGCGCGCTTCTTCATGCTCTCGCAACGCGTGACCACGTCCGCCTCGGGCGTGAACGAGGTGAACGCCGCGAACGCCGCGCCCTCGTCTTCGGCCACCGCCGCCCCACCGCTGTAACGCTGCGATCGTCCGCGCACGGTGTATTGATAGCCGTCCGGACGCGTCGTGAGCGTCATCCCCGGGCCCCTGGCGAGGCACTTCTCGAGAATCGCGCCGACCACTTCCGAGCGCCTTGCCTCGCCGGCCGGGGCGAGCGCGAGCTTCGTCGCCACGAGCTGGCCCGTCTGCTGAAATTCCTCTTCCTGGTCGGCGAG
>DATEMW010000002.1:0-2541 GCA_035275385.1 Candidatus Methylomirabilota bacterium
GCCCGTTGCGATCGGCACCGACACGGGCGGCTCGGTGCGGATTCCCGCGGCGTGGTGCGGCATCGCGGGGCTCAAGGTGACCGCGGGACGGATCAGCACGTTCGGCGTCTTGCCGCTCAGCTCGACGCTCGACACGCCGGGCCCGCTCGCGCGCTCGGTCGAGGACACGGCGCTGATCTACCGCGCGCTGAGCGGCCCCGATCCGCGCGACCCGCAGACGTCCGTGTGGACTCCCGCCGATCCGCTGCCGACCCTGCGGCGCGGGGTCGACGGATTGCGGCTGGCGGTCCTGCCGGACACCGAGCGCGTCGGCGTCGAGAAGGAAGTGCTGGCGGCGTACGACGCGGCGGTGAGCACCTTGGCGAGCCTCGGCGCGCGGATCGAGCGCGTTCAGTTTCCGCGCCCGTTGAGCGCCTACGCGGGCGCGACCGGCGCGATCATCGGCGCCGAGGGCTATCGATTCGTCGGCCATCTCGTCGACGACGACCGGATCCCGACGGATCCGCACGTGAGGCCGCGCATCCAGCTCGGGCGCAACATCTCGGCGCGCGACTATCTGCTCACGCTCGCTCAGCGCGAGGAGCACGTGAGCGAGTTCGCCGCGGCCGTCGGCGACGTGGACGCGATCCTGACGCCGACCGCGCAGACCGCCGCGATTCCCATCGATCGCGTGGATCAGACGACGACGGCGGCGCATTTCACGCGACCCGGGAACTATCTCGGACTCTGCGGCCTCGCTGTCCCTAGCGGATTCTCCGGCGAAGGTATGCCGCTCTCGCTCCAGATCCTCTGTCACGCCGGCCACGAGGCGACGGCCTTGAGAATCGGCTGGGCCTACGAGCAGGCGACGAGCTGGAAGAGCCGCCGGCCGCCCGAGCCGTAACGCGTCGCTGAGCGGATACATCCAGCGCGCTTCCTCACCCGTAGTTCAGGGTGAGGAGGAACAGCGATGGATGGTCGCGCAGGAGTCGGAGCAGGTAGCGCGCTGGCGTTGGTCGTGACCGCGTTGATCGCGTCCGCCGCGCCAGAGCCCGCCGTCGACGTCCAGATATTCCAGTTCCAGCCGGCCGCCGTCGAGGTCAAGGCCGGCACCACCATCACGTGGACCAACCGTGACGAGATCGAGCACACGGTGACGTCCGGCGACCCCGAGCACCGGACCGGCCGCTTCGATCTGCGCCTGTCGAGCCGGGGTACCAGCGCGACGGTCGAGTTTCGTGAACCGGGTGTCTATCCCTACTTCTGCAATCGGCACCCCTCGATGCGCGGCGAAATCCGCGTCAACTGACCCGAGCGGCGAACAACGAAAAGGAGCGAGCGATGAACAAGCACATTCTGGTGTGGGTGGGAGCGATCAGCATGATGGGCCTGGCCGGGTGCACGCAGTCGATGGCGCAGGCGCCCGCGCACGAGTCGATGGCGTCGCATGCGGCGATGACCTCGGGAACCAAGGCGGCGCAGCTGCGCGCCGGGCTCAACAACCTCTTCTCCGAGCACGTCTACCTCGCGGGCGCGGCGACGAACGCGGCGCTCGGCGGGCGCGAGGCGGAATTCAAGGCGGCCGCCGGCGCCCTCGACGCCAACTCGGTGGCGATCTCCAAGGCGATCGGCTCCGTGTACGGCGAGGGCGCCGAGAAGGCGTTCCTGCCGTTGTGGCGCCGCCACATCGGCTTCGTCGTGGACTATACGGTCGGCGTCGCCAGCAACGACAAGGGCAAGCAGGACAAGGCCGTCAACGACCTCGTGGCCTACACGCAGGACTTCGGCGCGTTTTTGGCCTCGGCCAATCCCAACTTACCGAAGTCGGTCGTGGCCGACCTGGTGAAGCACCACGTGGTTACCTTGAAGGACGTGATCGACGCGCAGGCCTCGAAGGATCCGGCCCGCGCCTACACCGCGCTGCGCGCTGCCGCGGGCCACATGCAGACGATCGCCGACCCGCTGGCCGAAGCGATCGTCAAGCAATTTCCCGATAAGTTCGCGGGCTAGGCTGGAGGACGAGCCGTAGCTGACCGCGCCCCGGGCTCAGTGCCCGGGGCGCGTTGTCTTTCAGGCTTTGGCGGGCGGACGGGGAGTCACGTGGCCGCAGCGGCCGCAGGTGCGATTCTTCTCCGAGCCGTAGAACTCTTCGTAGGCGCGTGAGACCGGATCCTCGCGATAGTCGGCGACCTGCTTGACGCTCTGATGCAGCTGAGCCCCGCACTTCTCGCAGAACCACGTGAAGCGATCGCTCTCGTCGGCGCGCCGCTTGCGCTCGAGCACGAGCACGAACGCGTCGGGCGAGAAACGCGGGGAATGCGGCGTGCCCGCGGGGCAGTGGACGATCTGGCCCTCGCGGATGACCGCGATCTTCTCGTCGCCCTCCGGCGTCCGGTAGTGGAGGTTCATGTCACCCCGGATCATGTACATGACCTCGTCGCTCGGATCGCTGTGGAACTCGCTGCGGAACTCGCGTCCGCGCGCGACGAAGGCGATGCTGTCGGGCGTTTGCCACAGGACCGTGTTGGGCCGTCCGGAGCCGCGGATGGTGCTCATGACCTG
>DATEMW010000003.1:0-5312 GCA_035275385.1 Candidatus Methylomirabilota bacterium
TCGACCCGAGGACTAGCGCGAGAGCGACTCGTGCAGGACTTCGGCCGGATGCTTGGCGCGGCGGCCCGCGAGATGCTGGATCTGCTGCCGGCACGAGATGCCCGGGGCGACGATCTCCGTCTCCTTCGCGGCCGCCTTGACGGCCGGGGCCAGGCGACGGTTCCCGAGCGACACCGAGATGTCGTAGTGCTCGCGCTCGAAGCCGAATGAGCCGGCCATGCCGCAGCAGCCCGAGTCGATCTCCTCGACCTCGAACCCGGCCCAGCGGAGCGCGGCCACCGTGGGCGCCGTGCCGACCAGCGCCTTCTGGTGGCAATGGCCGTGGAGCAGGGCCTTCTTGCCCTGGGCGGCGAAGGAGAGCGAGAGCCCACGGCCGCGCTCGCGGACCAAGAGCTCCTCGAACAGGAACGAGTGCTTGGCGACCGTGCGGGCGTCGTCCGTGCGCAGCAGATCGACCGTCTCGTCGCGCAGGGTCAGGAGACACGACGGCTCGAGGCCGACGATCGGGACGCCGCGGCGCGCGTACGGCGCGAGCCGCTCCACGTTCCAGGCCGCGTGCTCGCGCGCTTCGGCCAGCATGCCCTTGGAGATCAGCGGCCGACCGCAGCACTTCTTTTCCACGAGCACCACGCGATAGCCCGCCGCCTCCAGCACGCCGACCGCGGCCCGAGCGATCTCCGGCACGTTGTAGGTCGTGAACGTGTCGTTGAATAGCACGACCTCGCCGCGCGGTGCTGCCGCCGGCGGCGTGCGGTGCCGGAACCAGTCGGTGAACGTCTCGGACGCCAGGGCCGGCAGCGGGCGGCGCCGATCGATCCCGGCGATGCGCTCGAGTGCCCAGCGGCTGGGTGGCAGGCTCGACAGCCAGTTGAACAGCGCCGGCAGCCGAGAGCCCAGGCGATTCATCCGCGCGATCCGGCCGAAGAGCCGGTTACGCAGCGGCAGCCCGTTGGCCTGGTAGTAGTGGTGGAGAAACTCGTACTTGAGCTTCGCCATATCGACGTTCGACGGGCACTCGGCCTTGCAGCCCTTGCACTCGAGGCACAGATCCATCACCTCGTAGAGCCGCTTGCCCGTGAACTCTTGCCTCGGCATCCGCCCGGAGAGCACCGCGCGCAGCGCGTTGGCGCGGCCGCGGGTCGAGTGCTCCTCGTCTTTCGTCGCCATGTACGACGGGCACATCGTGCCCTCGAGCGTCTTGCGGCAGGCCCCGACCCCGTTGCACATCTCGATCGACGCCGCAAAGCCCCCCTGCTCCGAGAAATCGAGCAGGGTCTTCGGCTCCCACGTCGTGTACTGCGTGCCGTAGCGCAGGTGCTCGGTCACGCCGGCCGGCGCCACGATGTTGCCCGGGTTCATCCGGTTGTCGGGATCGAACGCGCGCTTGAGCTCGCGGAAGGCCTGCATGATGCGCGGCCCGTACATGCGCTCGAGGTACGGGCTCCGCGCCCGGCCGTCGCCGTGCTCGCTCGAGATGGTGCCGTTGAAGCTGACGACCAGGTCGGTGATCTCGTCCGCGATCGCCTTCACCTGCTCGAGGCCGCGCGGAGTCTTGAGATCGATGACCGGGCGGATGTGCAGGCAGCCGACCGAGCAGTGGCCGTAGTAGGCGCCCTCGGTGTCGTGCTTGGCGAAGATCTCGCGGAAGCGGCTCACGAACTCGGCCAGGTGCTGCGGCGCGACCGCCGTGTCCTCGACGAACGCGATCGGCTTCTTGTCGCCCTTCATGCCGAGCAGGAGGCCGAGCCCGGCCTTGCGGAGCTTCCAGATCGACTGCTGCTCGGCATTGTCGTAGGCGACGTGCGCCGTGTAGCCGAACCGCTCGCGCTGGCGGCGCGCATCGAGCGCGTCGATCTTGGCGCGCACCTCGGCGTCGGTCTCCCCCGCGTACTCGACGATCATGATCGCGCCCGGATCGCCCTGCACGAACCCCATCCGCTGCGACTGCTCGATGTTGTTGCGGGCGAGGTCGAGGATCATCTTGTCGGTGAGCTCGACCGCGTACGGGCCGGTCTCGAGCAGCGACGACGACGACTCGAGCGCCTCCTGGATCTCACGGTAGTGGATCACCTCGACCGCCGTCTTCTTCGGGCGGCGGATCAGGCGCATCTTCGCCTCGACCACGGTGAGGAACGTACCCTCGGAGCCGACGATCAGCCGCGCCATGTTGAGCGGCTTGCCGTTGGTGACGTGGCGGCGGCCGATCGCGGGCACGAGCTCGTTCAGGTTGTAGCCGGACACCCGCCGCCAGTGCGCCGGATAGCGGGCTTTGATCTCGTCGCCGTACTCGTCGCGGACCCGAGCCACCTCGCGGTAGATCTGCCCCTCGAGGCCGGGCACGCGGCACTTGGCTTCGAACTCGGCCGGCGTGACCTCGCCGAACACCGCGCGCGAGCCGTCGGCCAGCACGGTCGTCAGCTCGATCACGTGCTCGACCGTCAGGCCGTACGCGATCGAGTGCGAGCCGCCCGAGTTGTTGCCGAGCATCCCGCCGAGCGTTGCCCGGTTCGACGTCGAGGTGTCCGGGCCGAAGCCGAGACCCAGCGGCCGGACGTGATGATTCAGGTTGTCCTGTACGAGCCCGGGCTGCACGCGCACCCAGAGCTCCTCGGCGTTGACCTCGAGCACCTTGTCCATGTAGCGCGAGAAGTCGAGGACGAGGGCGTAGTTGACAGTCTGGCCGGTCAGCGACGTGCCGCCGCCCCGCGGCAGGATCGCGATCTTGTGCTTGGCGGCGATCTCGACCGCGGCGCGCACGTCGTCGGCGTCGCGCGGGATCACCACGCCGACCGGCTCCATCTGGTACATCGAGGCGTCGGTCGAATAGAGGAGACGGGAGGCGGCGTCGAACCGGACGTTGCCGCGGATCGCCTTGCCGAGCTCGCGTTCGAGGTCGTTCACGGCGGCCATTATACTCGTTGCTCGCCGGACGGTCGCTACGGGTACTATAGTCATGTGATCGTTCGCGTTGCTGTCCTCGCGCTGCTCCTCGCCCTCGCGGCCGTCGGCAGCGAAGCCGCACCCGCCGCACCGGGCTTCAAGGTCACGATGGTCGACGGCAAGACCACGGTCGACTCACGCGACTTGATCGGCAAGAAGGTGCTCGTTTTACGATTCCAGGCGTCGTACTGCAAGGCCTGCGCGAAGGAATCGCCCGCGTTCGGCCGCCTCTACGACAAGTACCGCACCAAGGACGTCGAGGTCATCGCGCTGCACGTGCAGGACACGACGAACGACACGCGCACCTTCATCCGCCGCAACAAGGTGAACTATCCGGTCGCGCTCGATCCGAGGCTCAACATCGGCAACACGTTCGGCTTCAAGGGCACGCCCTACACCGTCGTGATCGATCAGAAGGGCGAGATGGTCGCCCAGATCCACGGCCAGGGCGCCGTGGCCCGCCTGCCCAAGATCCTCGACGACCTTCTCAAAGAGCCCCCGCAGAAGTCCTGACTCAGGGCCGCAGCATCACCTTGATCGCGCGGTCTTCCTTGCGGTCGAAGATCGCGTAGCCCTTCGGCGCGTCGCCGAGCGCCATCGTGTGCGTGATGATGCGCGCCGGCTTGAGCTTGCCGACCCGCACCAGCGGCAGGAGCGGCGCCATGTAGTTGCGCGCGTTGCAGATGCCCATCTTGAGGGTGAGGTCCTTGAAGAACGCCTCGCGCGCCGGAAAGCCGAGGCTCGGCTCGACGTACACACCCACCGACGCGACCGTGCCGCCGGCGCGCACCGCCTGGATCGCTTGCGTGAACGGCGTCTCGTGCCCGACGCACTCGAGCACGACGTCGGGCCCGCGCCCGCCCGTCAGCCCGCGGAGCTGCTCGGCCGGGTCGCCGCGGTCCAGGCTCACGGGCTCGGCGCCGAACTCCTCAGCGAGCTTGAGCCGGTAGTCGACGCGGTCGACCGCGAAGAGCCGGGCCGGCCCGAAGAGCTGCGCGGACTGCATCGCGAGCAGACCGACCGGGCCCGCGCCGAAGACCGCGACCGTGTCGCCCGGACGGATCCCGCCGTTCTCGGCGCAGAAGTAGCCGGTGGACATGATGTCGCCGAGGAAGATCGCGTCGTGGTCGGTCATCTCGGCGGGCACGCGCTCGCAGAGGTGATCGGCGAACGGCACGCGGATCCACTGCGCCTGACCGCCGCCCCAGACGTGGCCGAACCGGCCGCCGAACACCGCGCGCCCGGTCGTCGCGCACTGGGTCGGCAGCCGGCGCTGACACCATTCGCACTGGCCGCACGAGACCGAGAACGGCACGATGACTCGATCGCCTCGGCGGACCTTCGTGACCGCCGGGCCGAGATCCTCCACGGTGCCCATGAACTCGTGGCCCATGGTGGCGCCCGTCTGCACGAGGGCACCGCCGCGGCCGTGGTACTGATGCAGATCCGAGCCGCAGACCGCGCTCGTCGTGATCTTCACGATGACGTCAGTCGGATCGACGACCTTCGGCTCGGCGACGTCCTGCACGCGCACGTCGCCGACGCCGTGGAAGGTGATGGCTTTCATGGTGTCCTCCGTGGAGCTAGAGCTGTCCGAAGTGGCAGAGCGTGATGCCGAGACTCGACACGGCCGCCCGCGCGGCGGGCGAGCCGAGACCGATCATCTCGGTCTCGCGCTGCCGACCGTAGCGGCTGTAGGAGAGCGCGTCGTCGCAGAAGCCCGGGTGCGCCATGAACTCGGAGACCCCGGGCGGCAGCTCGCGCAGGTGCGCGAGCGTGCGACTGAGCGACCAGTACGCGCCCGGTCCCGACTCGCCGAAGAAATGGTCGGGCGTTCTGAGACCGGCGGTCAAGGCACGCGCACGGGCGCTCTCGTTCTGGCTCCTGACCGGCACGCCCAGGCGGCGGGCCGCGTCGAGGATGATCTCGGCGACCGGCGCCAGCAGTCCGACGTGATGGTGCGTGTCGAGATGCGTCGGCGGCCGATGCATCAGCGCGGCGAACTTCTCGAGCTGAGCGCTCACCTCGCGCTCGACGTCCCGCGCATCGGCCAGGGCGGCGGCATGACGCGGGTCGCGCACGAAGCGGCCGTCGCCGTCCGAGAGCGAGCGCGCGCCCGACAGCGGCCGTCCCAGGGTGAGGTTCACGTGGATACCCACGCCGAGCGACGAATCGCGCAGCTCGGCCAGCTGTTCGGCGTCGATCGCCGCCGTGGCGAGCAAGGTCGTGCTGCTCACGATGCCGTGGCGGTGAGCCGAGAGAATGCCGGCGCTCACGCCCGGCGTGAGACCGAAGTCATCGGCGTTGACGATCAGTCGTCGGGTCACGTGCCGGAGCCGCTACTTTCCAAGGACGCGGCGGAAGTAGAGCCG
>DATEMW010000004.1:0-8223 GCA_035275385.1 Candidatus Methylomirabilota bacterium
CCCGCGCCCGGCACGTCGCGTACGAGCCCGACGCTCTGGCCCGCCATCATCGGGTAGTAGTCCGGGTCGCCCTGCTTGAGCGCGGCGATGAACACGTCGTTGGCGGCGTTGCGCTGGACCAGCCCGGGCAGGACCGGCGCGCGAGATTCCGTGTACTCGCGCGTGAACCGGTTGGCGAGGGCGCGCGCCCACAGGCCGCTCAGCGTGTCGGTCAGGGTCGTGTCGCCGCTGTCGCTCTCCAGCAGGCGCTTCTTGTAGAGCTCGGGCGCCATCGACTCGCGGGTGGCCACGAATCGCGTGCCGAGGAGCACGCCGCTGGCGCCGAGGGCTAGCGCGGCGACGAGCCCGCGCCCGTCGGCGATCCCGCCGGCCGCGACGACCGGCACGCGGACCGCGTCGACCACCTGCGGCAGGAGGGCCATCACGCCTACGGCCGTCGCGTCTGGCGACGCGGGCTTGCCATCGATCGAGCGATGACCTCCGGCTTCGCCCCCTTGCGCCACGATCACGTCGGCGCCGCCCGCCGCGGCCGCGCGCGCGTCCTCGACGGTCGAGACCATCGCCATCACCTTGATCCCGCGGCGACGGCACTCCTCGGCCAGCGAGGGCTCGAGCCAGCCGAGAGCAGCCGAGAAGACGGCGGGCCGCTCATCGAGCACGACCTGGATGGTCGCGGCCAGCAGATCGGGCGCTCGCGCCGGCCGCGCCGTCGCGGTGGGAATCCCGAGGCGCTCGCGGAAGCGGTTGAGCATTTCCTGCGCGCCCCGCAGAACGTCGTCGCCGATCTCGCCGGGGTCGAGAGGCGGGCGGAGCGCCCGATGCAGCCAGAGGTTCACACCGAACGGGCGGTCCGTCAGTCCTCGCACCTTGCGGATCATCCCGCGCAGATCGTCGGGAGGGACATTGAGGCCGGCAAGGACACCGAGACCTCCGGCGCGACAGACCTCGGCCACGAGCTCGGGACCGGCGATCGCGCCCATGCCGGACTGGACGATCGGATAGTCGATCCCGAGCAGATCGCACAGCGCCGTGCGGAACGTCATCGGCTTTTCGTCTCCTGGGTTCTGCGGGCGGCCTACTCGAGGCGGTAGAGCTTCACCGCGTTCTGGTGGGCGACCTTCGCGGCGACGTCGGGCTTGAGCTCCCCGAGGATTCGCCGGGTCCAGACGAACAGGCGATCGAGCATCGCGGGCTCGAAGAGACGGGCGGCCCAGACGTCGACGCCGATCATGAACCGATCGGGCATCTTCTCGATCAGAGCCTTCCAGCCAGGATCCATCGGGCCGGTCTCGGTCGCGAGCGCGGGCGTGCGCTGGAAGTGCATCCCGGAGAGGTCGACGAACAGGTTCGGGTTGCGCAGGAGCAGCCGGTCGAGCCGGCCGGGCGGTCCTTCACCGCCGTGGGCCAGGACGATCGTGCTCTTCCGGTGCGCGGCGAGCGCACGGTCGAGCGCGGTCTCGGCGGCATCGGTCAGCTCGTAGTGGATCACGATCGGCACCGAGAATTTCGCGGCCGCGTCGAGGATCTTACCGAACACCGGCGCGTTTGGATCGCGATCGATCAGCCGACGGCCGACCTGCCGCATGTGAACCTCGCCGATTACGCGCGGCTTGCCGCGGTCGAGCTGCAGCTCGAGCTGACTCGCCGCGCTTTCCGAGGTCGGATCCGCCAGGGGAAGTCCCGCGACGACCCGGTCCGGGTACTTCCGGCTCGCCGCGCTCAGCCACGCGGGATCCTCTTTCTGAAGGCCGCCGACGCCCAGCAGCACCACCCTCAGCACGTTGTGTCGCTTCATCGCCGCGACGTACGCGTCGATCGCGGTCGCGTTCGGCACGTGCGAGTGGGCGTCGATCAGCGGACCGTTGTAGTCCGCGCCCCAGGCGGGCCCGCCCGTGAGCCAGGCGCTCAGCACGAGGCCGGCGAGGGTGGACCGCACGATGTGTCGGGTGGCCATCAGATGATCCCGTCGCGCTCGAGCGCGCGAAGCTCGATGTCGCCGAGGCCCATCGCCTCGTAAACCTCGCGGTTGTGAGCGCCGAGTGCGGGCCCGGTCCACCGGATCGCCGCGGGCGTCTCTCCCAGGCGAGGCGTGGGCGCGGTCATGCGCACGGCGCCGAGCTCTCCATCCGGCACGTCGACGAGAATACCCCGCGCGATCACGTGGGGATCCTTTGTGATGTCCGCGATGTCGTAGACCGGCGAGGCGGTCAGGTCACGCGCTTCGAACAAGCGCGCCATCTCGTCGAGCGAGCGCGAGCCGATCGCGCCGGCCAGCGCGGCGTCGACCAGGTCGTTGTGGGCGACGCGCGCGTCGTTGGTCGCAAACCGCGGGTCGGCCAGCAGATGCCCGAGCCCCAGTCCTTCGAAGAGCGCGACCGCCGACGCGGGAGTCGAAGCCGACAGGGCCACCCACTTGCCATCGCGCGTTTGATAGGTCCCGCGAGGGCTTGCGTTGTCGGACTGGTTGCCGTGGCGCGTGTGTACCGTACGATCGAGCGCGTGCTCGGCGGCGGCCGGACCGAGGACGGCGAGCAGCGGCTCGTAGAGCGAGATGTCGACGGCCTGGCCGCGTCCCGAGACGTGATCGCGATGGCGGAGCGCCGCCAGCACGGCGGCGGCGCCGGAGAGCGCCGCAACCATGTCAGCCATGGGAAACGACGGAAGCGTCGGCGGCCGATCCGCTGGACCCGTCGATGACGCGAAGCCGCTCATCGCCTCGATCATCGTGCCGAATCCCGGCCGGTCGCGATACGGACCATCTTGGCCCCAGCCGGAGACGCGGGCGAACACCAGGCGGGGGTTCTCGGTTGAGAGCACGTCCCAGCCCAGTCCCCACTTCTCGAACGTGCCGGGCACGTAGTTCTCGATGAGGACGTCGGCGTCGCGGCAGAGGCGCCTCAGCAATGCTTGCCCGCGTGCGTGGGCAAGGTTCAGCGTGACGGAGCGCTTTCCGCGTGCGTAGACCTTCCACCACAGCTCGCCGCGATCGCGCAGCCACGTGCGCAGCGGGTCGCCGCCGCGCGGGTTTTCGACTTTGATCACGTCGGCGCCGTGGTCGGCGAGGATCGTCGCGAGCACCCCGCCGGCGATCAGACGGGAGCAATCGATGACTCGCAGGCCCGCGAGCGCGCCGCTCACTTCTTTGGCGAGGTCTTGAAGTGCCGGGACAGCGCGTCCATCATCCGGGCCAGCGCCTCGCTCTCGGTCTGTCCCGTGGCCTGAACGTTCCATTCCACGGCGACGGCCACCCACTCGCCGAGCTCGTTCTTGTGCACTTCGACCTCGAATTGCATGACCGCCACTTTACCTCAGAAGTATCGCGTGCGGACGCGTGTCGTCGAGCGGTCGGGTCGGCGCGGGCTAGTGGCTCCGGGGCAGGGTGGGATGTCCGGCGGCTTCGTCCGCGATCGTGTGATCGTGGTCCGCGGGGACCGCGCCGCTCACGCCCACGGCGCCGACGATGCGGCCATCCTCGACCAGGGGGACCGCGCCCTTGCCGAAGACGAAATGATAATCGCCGAGCGTCGCCACGTTGTCGGCGAAGAGCTGACGCTTGGCAAATCGCTCCTCGAGGTCGAGCGTGGTCGCGTGGAACGCCGCGGCGGCGTTGGCCTTCGCGCGCGCGATCTCGGGCGTGACCCAGAGGGCGCCGTCCATGCGGTCGCAGACCACCAGGTGCCCGGCGTCGTCCACGACGGCGATCGCAACCTTGAACCCGAGGGCTCGCGCCTTGGCCAGGCCGCGCTCGACGCTCTCGCGCGCCCGCTCTCGCGTGAGCGCCACCTCAGGGCACCTCGACCCATACCTCGCCGGCCTCGATCGTCACCGGGTAGCTCGTCACCGCGCCGCCGCGCGACGGCATGAGGCAGGTGCCGGACTTCACGTCGAACATCCAGCCGTGCCACGGGCAGCTGAGCCGCGTGCCGGCCAGGCGTCCTTCGCTGAGCGGCCCGCCCTGGTGTGCGCACTCGTCGCTGCACGCGAAGACATCGTCGTTGACCCGGGCCAGCACCACGCGCGTGCCCTCGGTCTCGACCAGAGTGGGCTGACCGGCCGGCAGGTCCGCCAGACGGGCGACTCGGCGTCGGCTCACAGCTCCTCCTTCGCCACGAAGGCGCGGTAGAGGCCGGTCATGTATTGCCAGCGCATCTCCGTCGCCTGGCGAACGGCCTCGACCGCTTCGGCCTGACGCTCGGGCGTCGTGCAGTGGCGCTCCACGATCTGATAGCCGCGCTCACCGTGAACCTCGTCGGCCTCGATGTGGATCGCGAAGAACTCGACTTCGCGATCCGTGAAGCCGTAGTGCGTCTTGAGCGGCGGCAGATTGCGCTGGTAGATGCCGGGCACCTGAGATTCGAGGCCGACCAGGAGGCCGGCGGCCGCGACGTGGAAGGTTTGATGCGACATCTCGTAGCACCATGCGGTGAGCCCGCGGGTCGTCGGCAGCTGCTGCTTTCCTTCGACCTCGGCGCGCGACACGCCGCACGCCTCCGCGAAACGGATCAGCAGATCGACGTGCTTGGTGCCGGACTCCTCTTCGATGATGTTCTCGAGCAGGAAGTCACGCGCGTCCGGGTCGGGGCACTGACCGTAGACGGTCGCGCACCACCGGGGAAATTGCGAAACGTACTGGTAGTGCTGCGCGGCCCACGAGCCGAGCTGGGCGCGGGTGAGCTCGCCCTTGACCCACTTCTCCGTGAATGGGTTGAGGCGGCTGTGTCGGGCGACGACCGCGGCTTCGAGACGCGCGCGGAACGGGCTCTTGCTCATGGATTCCTCCTCGTCGTCGGTCGTGAACCTAATGACACACGATCCCGACTCAAGTCAAGCCGCGGGCCGCAGAACGCGATGGCGGGAGGAGGCTTAGAGCGCGGTGACGCGGTTGCGGCCCAGACGCTTGGCGTCGGCGAGGGCACGCTGGGCCGCCGACATCAGATCCTCGGCGGACGCCGCGTCGGCCGGGAGCCCGGCGACGCCGAAGCTGGCGGTGATGGGGCCGTGCGCGAAGGACTGGGCGGCGATGACCCCGAGGATCCGCTGGGAGTACGTGACGGCGCCGGCCTTCGGCGTGTTGGCCAGAAGCGCCGCGAACGCGTCGCCGTCGAGCCGTGCGATGATCGTGAAGCTCCGCGAATGCTTGACGAGCAGCCGGCCGAGCTCTCGCAAGATCTCGTCCCCCGCGGCGGTTCCGTGCTGCTCGTTGAGCTGCTTGAAATGATCGATGTTCAAGACCACGAGCGATAGCGGGTGGCCGAATCGGGTGTGGCGCTTGACCTCTTCGTCGATGCGGAGCATGAAGTAGCGCCGGTTGTAGAGCTCGGTCGAGACGTCCTTGGACGACAGGTCCTCGAGCCGCGCATTGCGGACGGCAACCGCGGCCTGGGAGGCCAGCGCGCGAATCGCCTTTTCGTCGTCGGGATCGAAGGGCACGATCGCGCCGGAGTCGTCGAGGGCGTTCAGGAGCTCGAGCACGCCGACGTTGGCGCCGGAGAGATCCTGCATCGGCACCGCCAGGACGGAGCGCGTCGTGTACTCGCTGGCCGCGTCGAAGCGCCGGTTCAGCGCGCGAGTCTCGTGCACGCCGATCGCGTAGGCGTCCTCGACGTTGACGATCTCACCGGTCTGGGCGACGTGACCGGCCAGGCTGGGCTCGGTCAGTCGCAGCGGCTCCGACTGGAGCCGCTCGAGCATGCCGGCGGCGCCGAGCTTGCGGTGCAGGAAGTCGTTCTGGACGACGGCGAATCTCAGGTGATCGGCGTCGCGGAGAAACAGGGTGCCGGCCTCGGCGCCGGTGAAGCGCCGCGCGGTCTCCAGCACGCGCTCGAGCAGCGCATAGAGATCACGCTCGGTGGTGAGCGCGATGCCGATCTCGAGGAGCTCCTCGAGGAGCTGGTCCCGCCCGGCCATCGTCTGAGGGCTCACTGGGCGGCGACTCGATTGCGGCCTAGCCGCTTGGCGTCGTAGAGCGCCTGGTCGGCCGCGACGATCAGATCGTCGACCGTGGTGGCGTCTTCCGGGAGGCTCGCGACGCCGAGGCTCACGGTGACGGGGCCGTGCGGGAAGGCGTGCTGCTCGATGACCGTGCGAATCCGCTCCCCGTACGTCGCGGCGCCGGCCTTCGCCGTGTTCACGAGAATGATCGCGAATTCGTCGCCGCCGTACCGCGTCACGATGCTGAAGCTCCGCGAGTGCTTCACGAGCAGCTGCGCGACGTCGCGCAGCGCCTGGTCGCCGGCCCGGTGGCCGAACCGATCGTTGACCTCTTTGAAGTGGTCGAGGTCCATGAGCGCCAGGGAGAGCGGCTCGCCGAAGCGGCAGTGGCGCTTGAACTCCTCCTCCATCCGGATCGTGAAGTACCGGCGGTTGTACACGTCGGTCAGCGCGTCCTTGAAGGAGAGATCCTCGAGTCTGGCGTTGCGCAGCGCGACGGCCGCCTGCGACGCCAGCGAGCGCACGAGGCTCTCGTACTGCGAATCGAACGGCACGACGCGGCCGCGGTCGAGCGCGTTGATCAGCTCGAGCACGCCCAGGATGTTGTTCGCCGGATCCTGCAGCGGCACCACCAGGATCGACTGGGTCCGGTAGTTCAGGCGCGCGTCTACCCGCGGATCGAACGAGTAGGGCCGATCCGGCGGGATCATGTACGTGTCGTGCAGGTTGAGGATGTCGCCCGTCAGCGCGACATGGCCCGCGAGACTGAGCTCACGGAGGCTCAGCGGCTCGGCCTGCAGACGGCGCCGCATCTCCTCTTGCCCGAGCTCCTTGGCGAGCTTGTCGTTCTGTACGACCGAGAACCGGAGCTGATCGCCCTCGCGCAGGAAGAGCGTACCGGCCTCGGCGCGCGTGAACCGGCGGGCTTCCGTGAGGATGCGCTCCAGAAGGGTCCCGAGATCCTGCTCGCTGGTCAGAGTGATCCCGATCTGCACGAGCTCTCTGAACGCCTGGGTCATGTTCAACGTCGGTCGCTCCGGTTGCTGCAGGGCACAGCACCTGCCACCGCGTCCGCCGTCCGCATCGGCCGCCTCCAGAACGCCACGGTCAAGAGCACCTGAACCACACTAATACGGTGCACAACTAAGCAATCGCGGTGCCAATAAGTCCCATCCGAGTAATTTGTGGAAATCGCTTTGAATTCATCTACATGAAAAATTGCCGGACGAGCGTCTATCCCTTTCTGGCCACTCTCTGACCAAGTAACTTCTCATCGTTGACAAATTCTTTGTCGGACGGGGGCTCGCGAGTGACAGCAAGTCGCCGGTAGATGCCAGCCTGGCGGGACTGGCTGTCAAGGTCCAATGCAACGCGGTGTTTTCGTTGATGAGAGTCGTACTTAGCCGCTGGCATAACGGTTGCGTGAACGGTCGGGGATGCTCCGATGAAGGCATTCAAGCGTCGCGAAGTCACGGACCTGCAGCATCTGCGAAGCCTCGTCGCGGACAACACTGACGCGATGGAGCCCGATCTCAAGATCCTCGCGTCGAACCTCAACCTCGGACGGACGACGGTCGAGCTCGCCGCGCTGGATTCGAGCAACGTCCCGGTCATTTTCGTTCTCGGTCTCACGGCGGACGACGCGATGCTCGTCAGAGCGCTCGAAGCCTACGCGTGGTGTCTCGAGTATCCCGAGTCGCTGCAGCGTCTCGTACCCGCACGCACGCAGCTCGGCTGGCCCCCACGCATCGCGTTTGTCGCCGAACGGCTCCTCGAGGCGTTCGTGCGCAAGATGCGGCTCTTGAACTTCTCGTCAGTCGATTGCTTCGAGTTCCGCTACGTCGAGGCCAACGGCACGACCGGCTTCTATCTCGAACGGGTCGACTGGGCACCGGGCGAGCCCGGTGCTGAGAAAGCTCCGGCCAGGCGCGAGCGGGTCGAAGCGGCTCCCGTCGAGGAGGAGATCGCGCCGCCGGAGGCGCCGCGAGTGGCGCCGCGCGAGGATCCGAGGTTTGTGCTCCTGCGCGACGAGCCGCAGGAGGAGCCGCAGGAGGAGCTTCAGGAGGAGCCGCAAGAGGAGCCGCTCCAGGAGCTCGAAGAAGTCCGCGATGAGGTCGAGGTCGAGGAGCCGCTCGACGAGCCGAAGGTGACACCGCGCGGCGAGTCGAGGGTGATTCCGCTCGTTCCGGTGGAAGAGCCGCGGATCGTGATGCTTCACGAGCCGCCGCCGGCGCCTCGAAACGTCGAACCCCCAAAGCGCAGCGTCGAGCCGGCTCCGCGCAGCGTCGAGCC
>DATEMW010000005.1:0-9082 GCA_035275385.1 Candidatus Methylomirabilota bacterium
CTCGATGAAACATCGCATCGCGGCGATTCCCGGCGACGGAATTGGCAAGGAAGTCGTGCCCGAAGGGATGCGCGTCCTCGACGCCGCCGGCCGGCGGTTCGGCTTCGAGCTCGAATGGACGACGTTCGATTGGAGCTGCGAGCGCTACGCGGAAACCGGCCGCATGATGCCGGAGGACGGCCTGGAGCGGCTCCGACAGTTCGAGTCGATCTTCCTCGGAGCGGTCGGCTTCCCCGGCGTGCCGGATCACGTCTCGCTGTGGGGGCTCTTGATCCCGATCCGGCGCGGGTTTCACCAGTACGTGAACCTGCGCCCCGTCCGCCTGCTGAAAGGCGTCAAGTCGCCGCTCGCCGGCCGCGGGCCCGCCGACATCGACATGCTGATCGTGCGCGAGAACAACGAGGGCGAGTACTCCGAGATCGGCGGCCGGCTTTATCGCGGCACGCCGGAAGAGCTCGCCGTGCAGCAGTCGGTCTTCACGCGCAAGGGCACCGACCGCATCATGCGCTACGCGTTCGAGCGCGCGATGAAGCGGCCGCGCCGTCACGTGACGTCGGCGACCAAATCGAATGGGATCATCCACAGCATGCCGTACTGGGACGAGCGGTTCGCGGCGGTCGCGAAGGACTATCCATCGGTGAAGACCGCGCAGTACCACATCGACATCCTGACCGCCCACTTCGTGCAGCACCCGGACTGGTTCGACGTGGTCGTCGGCTCGAACCTCTTCGGCGATATCCTCTCGGACCTCGGTCCCGCGATCGCCGGCTCGATCGGGCTCGCGCCGGGCGGCAACATCAACCCCGAGAAGGAACACCCGTCGATGTTCGAGCCGGTGCACGGCTCGGCCCCGGACATCGCGGGCAAGGGCGTGGCGAACCCGATCGCCCAGATCTGGACCGGCGCGATGATGCTCGAGCACCTCGATCACCCCGATGCCGCGCGCGCCGTGGTCGCTGCGGTCGAGCGGGTGGTGGAGGAGGGCAAGGTCCTGACGCGCGATCTCGGCGGCCGCGCGTCCACCAAGGAAGTCGGTCAGGCGATCGTGGAGCTACTCTAGCCGGGCGGGCGCGCGTGAACTTCTTCGGTCACACCGTGCTGGCGGTCCAGCGGAGCGCCGAGCCGCCGTTCGTGCTCGGCGCGATGCTGCCAGACTTCGCGACGATGATCCGGGCTCGGCCCCCGCGGACCGGGCACGCGGACATCGACTCCGGCATGCAATTTCACTGGAGAACCGACGAGGTCTTCCATCGGTCCACCGCGTTCCTGACGCTCACGCGTCGCGCGGTCGAGTGGCTGTCGGCCAGGGACGTTCGCGCCGGCAGCGCGCTCGCGGTGGCGCACGTCGGCGTGGAGATCCTGCTGGACGCCGCGCTATCCGGTGACGAGCGCGCTCAGCAGGCTTATCGAGCCGCGCTCGAGCGCGCGGCCGCTGACGATCTCGGCCAGCACGTCGGCTGGGCGTCGGAGGAGCAGCGCGATCGCTTCGGGGCGCTGCGGACCCGACTGCTGGCGCGCGGGCCGGTGGCGGGCGACCTCGCCCCGGAGACGGTGGCCGAGCGACTGCGTTACGCGCTGGCCGACCGACCGCGGCTCTGCCTGGACGACGCGTCGGTCGTGACGGTCAGAGACTGGGCGCGCACCGCTCGCGCTGACGTCGACGCCTGCGCGAGCGGGCTCGTTCGAGAGCTGGCCCAGCAGCTTCGCTGAGTCGCGGGCTCAGCGGCTCGCGTCGCTCGAGAGCACGAGCGTACCCGCCGCCGACAGCATGCCGCCCATCCCGTTCACCAGCGAGAGCGAGGCGCCCGGCACCTGCCGCGGTCCGCACTCGCCGCGCAGCTGACGCGCGGCCTCGATGATCGGGAAGATGCCGTACATACCGCTGTGTGTGTAGGAGAGCCCGCCGCCGTTGGTGTTGATCGGCAGCTTGCCGCCCGGCGTCGAGCGCCCCTCGGCGAAGAAGTGCACGCCCTCGCCGCGCTTGGCCAGACCGAGCGCCTCGAGCATGAGCGGCGGGCCCGAGGTGAAGGCGTCGTAGAGCATGATGTGATTGAAGTCCGTCGGCTTCACGCCCGCCATCGCGAACGCCTTCTCGCCCGACTTCTGCGTGGCCTCGCTGAACGTCAGGTTGCGCATCTGCGTGAGCATCACGTGCTCGCTGCCCTCGCCGGCGCCCCGCACGTACACGGGCTTCTTCGCCAGGTCCTTGGCCCGATCGGCGCGCGTCAGGATGACGGCGCCGCCGGCGTCGGTCACCAGGCAGATGTTCAGGATGTTGAACGGCCACACGACCGGACGTGATTCGAGCACGTCCTTCACGGTCAAGGGCTCGCGATTGCGCGCCTTGGGGTTCAGCGCCGCCCACTTCCGGGTCGAGACCGCCACCTGCGCCCACTGCTCGAGCGTCGTGCCGTACTCGTGCATGTGCCGCGTGGTGATCAGGCCGAAGTAGGTCGGCGCGCCGCCGAAGCCGTAGGGAAACTCGAACTGGCCCGTCAGCGCCGTGTCGCGCCGGGGCGACACGCCGACGCCCGAGCGCCCGGACTCGCCATGACAGACGACCGCCACGTCGCAGAGCCCGTGGTAGAGCGCCACCATGGCGTGGCCGACCATGATGATGAACGAGCAGCCGCCGACCGTGGTGCCGTCGACGTAGCGCGGCACGACGCCGATCGCCTCGCCGATGGTCGCGGGCGAATGCGTGCCCGCGGTGAAGATCCCATCGATCTCCGAGACTTTGATCCCCGCGTCGCGCGCGGCGTTGCTGATGGCCTCGACGTGCAGGGTGAGCTGGCTCTTGCCGGGCAGGGTGCCGATCTCGTCGCTCTCGTCCACGCCGACGATGCAGACGGTATTGCTGAGCTCCCGCAGCCGCGCCAGGTCGCTCATCGCGCACCTCCGGCGGGCCGGAACATCGGCAAGCTGATCTCGTCGGTAAGCTTTTCGAAGCACACCTCGACCGGCATGTCGCAGCGGATCTGCTTGGGATCCGGCGCGATGCCGACCAGATTGCTCAAGAGACGCGGCCCTTCCTCGAGCTCAACCATCGCCAGCACCACCGGCGTCTTCACCTTGAACGCCTTGTTCAGGATCTGGTGCGCGATCTCGAACGAGAAGAGCTTGCCGCGTCCGCTCGCCTGCACCCAGCCGATGTCGCGCGAGGCGCAGAACGGACACGACACGCGCGGGTACATGAACGGCTTTCCGCACGCGCGGCACTTGGTGATCATGAGCTTGCCGTCCCGCGCGCCTTCCCAGTAGGGGCGGCACTCGGGCGTGATCGGAGTCGGGAGCGGGCGTTCTAGGTCCATGGGCGGGGATTCTACACGCAAGCTGGGGTAAAGTACCGCCCGGCTACGAGTGTAGAAGGAGGCCACCCATGGCGCGCAAGCAGGACGCCCCGAAGGCTCGGCCCGTGACCGCCGACGACGTGGATCCGCGCTATCGCTGGGACCGGCCCCTGCAGGCGCCCGGCCACACGCAGGTCGATTTCGAGGAGCGCGTCGACTTCCGGCGCCTGCACGCCTATCGGCTGGGCCGCGCCCGTCAGGCGCTGGCGCGCTCGGGCCTCGGCGCGATCCTCGTGTTCGACCAGTACAACATCCGCTATCTGTCGGGCACGGTTATCGGCGAGTGGGCGCGCGACAAGCTCACGCGCTGGTGCCTCCTGACCGGCAACGGCGAGCCCTGGGTGTGGGACTTCGGCTCCGCGGCGCGCCACCACCGGCTCTACACGCCGCAGATCCCGGCGCGCCAGTCGCTGGCGGGCATGGTCGGCATGCGCGGCGCCGTCTCGCCGAAGGCCGGGCTCTTCCAGAAGGCCGCCGTCGAGATCCGCGACATCCTGAAAGCAGAGGGCGTCGCCGGCATGCCGCTCGGCATCGATCTGGTGGAGCCGCCGTTCCTGTTCGCGCTCCAGGAGCTCGGCGTCGAGGTGCGCGACGGGCAGCAGGTGATGCTCGAAGCGCGAATGCTGAAGAGCCAGGACGAGCTCACGCTCCTCAACATGGCCGCGGCGATGGTCGACGGCGTCTACCAGGACATCTTCGAGGCGCTCAAGCCCGGCGCGCGCGAGAACGAGATCGTCGGCCTGGCCACCAAGCGCCTCTACGAGATGGGCTCGGACTGCGTCGAGGCCATCAACGCGATCTCCGGTGAGCGCTGCAGCCCGCATCCGCACAACTTCACCGACCGGATCATCCGGCCGGGCGATCAGGCGTTCTTCGACATCATCATGTCGTTCGTCGGCTACCGGACCTGCTACTACCGGACGTTCAGCGTGGGGCGCGCGACCAAGCCGCAGCTCGTCGCCTACAAGAAGGCGCGCGAGTGGATGGACGAGGCGATCGCGCTGATCAAGCCCGGGGTGGCCACCGACAAGATCGCGCGCGCCTTTCCCAAGGCGCAGGAGATCGGCTTCGACAGCGAGATGGCGGCGTTCGGGCTCAACTTCTGCCACGGCATTGGTCTCGGCCTGCACGAGCGGCCGATCATCAGCCGGCTCAACTCGTTCGACGATCCGATGGAGCTGCAGGCCGGGATGATGTTCGCGGTCGAGACCTATTGCCCGGCGACCGACGGCATGTCCGCCGCGCGCATCGAGGAGGAAGTGATCGTGACGCCGAGCGGTGCACAGATCATCACCTTGTTCCCGGCCGACGAGCTTCCGATCGCCAACCGCTACTAGAGAGAAAGGCTAACCATGGCGCAGGCGACACTCAACGGCATCGACATCGACTACGCGGTGAGCGGGCGCGGGCGCCCGGTCATCCTGAGCCATGGCTACGGCGCGACCGGACGCATGTGGGACGGCCAGCGTCGCACGCTGGGCGATCGCTATCGTCTGATCACCTGGGACATGCGCGGCCACGGCCAGACCGAGAGCCCGAACGATCCGGCACGGTACTCGACGGAGCTGACGGTAGCCGACATGCGCGCGCTGCTCGCCTCACTCGGCGTCAGCCGGGGCGTGGTCGGCGGCCTCTCGCTGGGGGGCTACATGTCGCTCGCGTTCTACCTGACGCATCCCGAGATGGTCGACGCGCTGATCATCTGCGACTCCGGGCCGGGGTACCGGAACGCCGACGCGCGCAACGCGTGGAACCAGCGCGCGAACGAGCGGGCCCAGTCCCTGGAGGCGCGAGGTCTCGACGCGCTGGGCGGCCGCAGCCGCGAGGTGCGCGACGCGCTCGGTCATCACAAGAGCGCCCAGGGTCTGGCGCACGCCGCACGCGGGATGCTGGCGCAGCAGGATTCGCGGGTGATCGACGGCCTGGCGTCGATCACCGTGCCGACCTTGATCATCGTCGGCGATCAGGACGCGCCGTTCCTGGCGCCGTGCGAGTACATGGCGAAGAAGATCCCGGGCGCCCGGCTCGAGGTCATCGCGGGCGCGGGCCATGCCTCCAATCTCGATCAGCCGGGGGCGTTCGACCGAGCGCTGCTGACCTTTCTCGACTCGCTGCCGGCCTGAGCCCGGGCGGCTCAGCCGCGCGGCAGCCCGAGCACCCGCTCGCCGATGATGTTGCGCTGGATCTCGCTGGTGCCGGCCGAGATCGTGTACTGGCGCGCGGCGAGCACGCGGTTGAACCACCGCGGCGCGTCCGGCACGGTCTGGGACGGCTGATTCACGAGCACGTGCATGCCGAGGAGCTCGCCGGCCGCGTCCGCGATGCGCACGCCGAGCTCCGAGCCGCTCAGCTTCAGCACCGAGCCTTCGGGTCCGGGCGGCTCGCCGCGCAGCTGACGCGTCAGGCTGCGAAGCCGCGTGTACTTCAGCGCCTCCGAGTCGATCGCGAGCTGGGCCAACCGCTGTCGGATCGCCGGATGATCCCACGCCGGGCGGCCGTCGATCGGCACCTGCCGCGCGAGCGCGATCAGCCGGGCGATCTGCGCCGTGTGGCTCCGGCCGCCGGCCGAGTGGCGCTCGTACATGAGCGTCGTCGTCGAGACCTTCCAACCCTGGTTGACCGGCCCGAGCAGGTTCGCCTTCGGGACGACGACGTCGGTGAAGAAGACCTCGTTGAAGTGGTGGTGTCCGGTCATCAAGACCAGCGGTCGGACCGTGATCCCCGGCGTCGTCATCGGCACGAGCAGGCAGCTGATGCCCTGGTGCTTGGGCACGTCGGGGTTCGTGCGCACCAGCAAGATGATCCAGTGCGCGAAGTGCGCGCCCGAGGTCCACACCTTCTGGCCGTTGACGACGTAGTGGTCGCCCTGGTCGACCGCGCGCGTGCGCAGGCTCGCCAGGTCGGAGCCGGCGCCGGGCTCGGAGAAACCCTGGGCCCAGATCTCGTCGGCGTTGAGGATGGCGGGAAGGTGACGGCGCTTCTGCTCGTCGGTGCCCCAGTGGATGATGGTCGGCCCGACCAGGCTGAGCCCCATATTGCCGGGGAGCACCGGCGCGCGAGCGGCCGTGTACTCCTCGTCCCAGATGACGCGCTCGATCAGCCCTGCGTCCCGGCCCCCGTACTCCTTCGGCCACGTGATGCCGACCCAGCCGGCCGCGTTCATGTGCTTCTGCCACGCGCACCGGCGCTCGAACGTCTCGCGATCGGACGCGACGCGGTCGTCCGAGGCATCGTCGAGGCATAGCTCCGGCGGGAGATTCGCGGCGAGCCAGCCGCGGAATTCTCGGCGGACGCGATCGTGCTCGGCGCCGAATTCGAAATCCATGACGAGGCCAGTCGAGGCTAGTCGGCGCGCCGGCCGGCTGTCAAGCGCCCGGGCCGCCGCCGACCCGCGTATGATTCTGCCTCATGGCCCACGATCATCACCGTCACGGTCGTCACGGAAATCCCGCCGACCTCGCGCTCATGCTCAAGCGCCAGCTCGATCCGGCGCGCGCGGCGTGGCAGAAGCCCGACCGGGTCGTCGCGGCGCTGGGGCTGCGTCGCGGGCAGGTGGTCGCCGAGATCGGCTCGGGTCCCGGCTACTTCACCCTGCGGCTGGCGCGCGCCGTCGGCCCGTCGGGCCGCGTGTACGCGGTCGATCCGGAGCCCGCGATGCTGCAGGCGCTGCGCGAGCGACTCGAGCGCAGCGGGCTGCACAACGTCACGCCGATCCTCGGGATGGGCGACGACCCGCTGCTGCCGCCCGCGAGCTGCCACCTCGCGCTGATCGTGAACGCGTATCACCACTTCGCCGACGGTCGAGCGCTGCTCCGGCGGCTCACGCGCGCGCTGCGCCCGCGCGGCCGCGTCGTCAACGTCGACTGGGCGCTGCGCGAGACCCCGGTTGGACCGCCGCTCGAGCGCCGCGTCGCGCCCGACACGTTCGTTCGCGCGGCGCGCGGCGCCGGGTTGAGGCTGATTCGCACGCGTGACCTGCTGCCGCACCAATATTTTCTCGTGCTCGAACGCGCGCGCAACGCGCGCACGACGTGAAAAATCGAATTCACTCTTGAATGTTCACAAGGCAGCGTGTAGTGTCTGCTTCGATCGATGACTCGCGTGGAAGAGTTCGGGAGACCGTAGCGACCTCGTAATGCACCTCTTGCTCCTCCGTTCGCTGTTCCGCGAGATCATCTCGGACCTCGCCGGACCTGCGCCCACGGCGGACGAATCGAACCGAGGCGGCATGACGCGTTACCTGATCGTTGTCGCGCGGACGGAGCCCGCAGTGTACGAGCACCTCCGCAACCGTCACCTCGGAGACCCGAAGGTCCGGGTGATGCTCGACCGCCGCGGCGCCGTCGAGTACGAATCATCGGAGAATCCGCCGCCGATCGATCGTCGCCGCCGCCGATCATCGCTGATGACGGGCGCGTCGCACGAGCTGGTCGCCCTCGCGCCCGAGGTGCCCACGGCCGAGCCCCTGCAGCAGCCTAACCCGCAACCCCGCGCTCCCTACGAGGAGGCACCACGCCAGATGAGCCAGATCGAAACCGTGGACGATGCGCAGCGGACGACTCGCTGGTTGGCCGAAAGCCAGTACCAGCTCAGCCACGTGATCCCGTCGCTGGTCGAGGAGCGCGACCGCCTGCGTCGCGCGCTCGAGTCGCGCGAGCAGGAGTGCGAGCGGCTCGGGAGCGAGCTCGGCGAGCTTCGCCGGCTCCACAGCGTGATTCAGGGTGAGCTCGATGCGTTGCGGGGCGAGCGCACGGCGGTGGCCGAGGCCTTCGGCGGCGTCGTGGACATGCTCGGGCAGATGCATCGGCCCCTGGCCGACATCGCGCGGCGTTTGCAGACGACGCCGCCGGTGGCGATCTCGCAGCAGGATTAGCGCTCATGCCGCCTCGCGGCTCGGTATCGGGCCGCGAGGCGGCGGAACGACGAGATCACCAGCATCGCTAGAAGGACGCTGCGGGTGTCTTCTTCGCCTGTAGACTCAGCCGCCGCCGCAGCTTCGCGTCTGGCCGGTCGGGGCCGTGTCCCGTATGATGCGGGCATGGAACGAACGACGGCCGCTCGCAAACGCCGGCGGCGCCGTCCCGCGAAGGCGACCGCCGCCCCCGCCGAGGTCGTCGCCGCTCCCGAGGTCGTCGCGCCCCCAGTCATCGTCCCCGAGCCTGAGCCCGTCCCCGAGCTCGCCCTCGTGGCGCCGGAGCCCGTGTTCGCGGCACGCGTGCCGCCGGCGGCTCCGGATCGGCAGCGCCCCACCAATCGCCACGCGATCTTCTTCGACGTCGAGAACACGAGCAACCCGGCGCACATCGAGCGCGTGGTCGGGCGTCTGGCGATCGACCACGTGGGCCGCAGCACCGAGTTCTTCGCGGTCGGCAACTGGCGGGTGATCGGCCACGAGACCGGGCGCGTCCTCGCGCGATTCGGCGCTCAGCTGCTGCACAGCGCGCCGTCCACCGGCGTGCGCGACTGGAGCGATCTCAGGATCGCGGTGAGCGCCGGTGTGTGGCTGGCCGGCGCCCACCCGGGCGACGTGCTCGAGATCGTGTCCGACGATCGAGCGTTCGATGCGGTCGGGGACGTGGCGGCGGCGCTGGGGATTTCCTTCCATCGGATCACCGCGAGAACGCTCAGCGGAGTGCCGGCGGCGGAGCCGAGCCGTCCCGCAACGGGATCGGACCGAGGCGGCCGGCGCGGGCGTCGTGGGCGCCGCGGTGGGCGACCGGCCGGCCTCGAGG
>DATEMW010000006.1:0-3713 GCA_035275385.1 Candidatus Methylomirabilota bacterium
GCAGAGGCCGTACTTGGGCTCGGCGTCCACCACGGTGTGACCGCCGGCCACGACGCCCCCCGCCCGCGCGACCTGTTCGGCGCCGCCTCTGAAGACCTCGGCGATGATGGCCTTGGGAAAATCCCGCGGAAAGCCGGCGACGGCGAGCGCGAACAGCACCTCGCCCCCCATCGCGTAAACATCCGACATCGCGTTGACCGCCGCGATGGCCCCCCACGTGTACGCGTCGTCGACGACGGGCGGGAAGAAGTCGACGGTCTCGACGACCGCCAGCTCGGGCGAGAGTCGGTAGACGGCGGCGTCGTCGGCGCGCCCGAGGCCGACCAGCAAGTCACGGTGAGCCTCGGGGTCCACCGGCTTGAGCACCGCGAGCACCTCCTGGAGATCTCCAGGAGCCATCTTGGACGCTCAGCCGGCGCAGGAGGCGTACGAGGTGAGACGGACCTCAGTGTGCGTGTGAGGATGCTCGGCCATTGCGCTATTGAGAGGCGCGTGCGGGGAGCTGAGATTCCACGTAGTCGACGAAGGCCTGGGCCAGCGGCGAGCGGCTGCGGTCGCGGTGCGTGATCAAGTAGAAGAAGCGCGAAACGCGCAGGTCCTTCACCTTGAGGCACGAGAGGAGGTTGGCCCGGCACTCGTCGTCGACCGCGCGCCTGGAGATGATCGAGATCCCGACTCCCGAGCGGACCGCTTGCTTGATAGCCTGCGTCGAGCCCATCTCGCCGACGACGCGAAACCCGCTGAGATCGGCGTTCGCCTCGCCGAGCGCGTTCTCGAGCGCCTCGCGCGACCCCGAGCCCTGCTCGCGCACGATCAAGGGCTCGCGCTTGAGATCCGCGAGCGCGATGCTCTTGCGCCCCGCCAACGGATGCTCGGCCGGCAATACGACGACCAGCTCGTCGGGCATGAGCTCGCGCGAGACCAGGGTGCGAACACTCGGCCGCGCACCGACCACGCCGACTTCGGCTCGACCGTCTTCGACCCAGCCGCTCACCTGCCGGCTGTCACCGATCAGCAGCGAGATCGAGATGTCCGGGTATTTGGCCTTGAACTGCCCGATGAGACCGGGCAGCAGGTACTCGCCGGGAATCGTGGAGCCGCCGACGACGAGCTGACCGCTCAGCCGCCCCTGGAACTGATCGAGCGCCTGCCGCGCCTCTTTCGAGAGCGCGAGCATGCGTCGGGCGTAGCCCAGCATCAGCTCGCCCGCGCGCGTCGGCGCAGCACCGCGTCCCAATCGGTCGAGCAGCTGCACGCCGAGCTCGTCTTCGAGGGCGCGGATGTGCTCGGAGATCGTGGGCTGGGTCAGGAAGAGCGCTTCGGCGGCGCGCGAAAAGCTTCCGAGCTCGGCCACCTTCGCGAAGATCTCGAGGCGGCGAAGGTCCATCAGGCCGGGCGTGGCGCGGCGGGGCTACTCAGTGACAGGCGCAACCGCCGCCGCAGCAGCCACCGCCACCGCCCGACATCGCGGAGGGCTGAAGCGCGCCGGCAGTCTTGAGGCCGAACACCGACAGCTTGCGCATCACCTGCTCGCTGGCGCAGGCCGGACACGCCACCTGGGTGCCCGCCGCGGGAATGTACTTCTCGAACTCCCGCTCGCACTGCTTGCAGCGGTACTCGTAGATCGGCATCTACTCGCCGCCGCGCTGCACGTAGCTCTTGACGAACTCCTCGGCGTTCTCTTCGAGGATGTCGTCGATCTCATCAAGGAGCTTGTCGATGTCCTCCTTGATCTTCTTACCCTTCTTGGCCAGCTCGGGGCTCGGCGCCGCGCCGTCTCCGCCCTCGGCGGGCTTCGTCGGCCTGACTTCCTTCTTTTTCTGCTCTGCCATCTCGCCCTCCATGGGGCAACGGGCCGTGATGCAAAACGCCTTAGACCGCTACTGAATGCAGTTTAACACGCCCTTTCTCAGAGGCGTCTGAAGTGCTTGCTCAGGGTCAGCGTCTGGCGCTGGTAGGACGAGCCCAGCCCGGCCCCATAGACCCGGTCTGGACGGGACCGGAGCCGCTCGAACAGGACCTTGAACGAGGTCTGGCCGTCGTAGACCATGAACGGGACCTCTCGGGCCCTCACCTCCATCACCACCTTGGTGCCCAGGATCGTGCCGTCCCCCCAGCCGAATCCGGGATCGAAGAAGCCCGCGTAGTGCGTCCGGATCTCGCCGGCGCCGGCGTCGTAGACCACCATCTCGGCCGCGAACTCCGGGGGCACCCGGATGCGCTCCTTCGACAGGAGGATGTAGAACCGGTTCGCCTCCAGGATGTAGGCGTCGCGTGACGGGCGCTTGATCGGCTCCCAGAATTCCGCCGGATCGTAGAAGCCGATCCGGCTCAGATCGACCGCCGGCGGGTTGGGGTGGGCTCGATATCCGATGATGCCGTCGGTCAGCCGGCCGGAGAGATCGACGCCCATGCAGAGCCCGTCGCTGATCACCACGCGACTCGACGGGATCGCGCGCTCGTCGTCGTCATAGAGCAGCGGCTGTTCACGATAGAGGCTTTCCATCGCGGCGTCGGCCATCGCGGTCTCTCCCGCGAGCAGCCGCACCTGGTTCAGCGAAACGCCCTGCTGTACGCGCACCGGAAACGACTGCGGCGAGACCTCCAGGTAGAGCCGGCCGTGGTATCCCGCCCTGATCTCGTCGAACCGCGGCGTCGCGTCGGTGATGACCCGCGTGAAGATGTCCAGGCGTCCCGTGGTCGATTTGGGGTTGGAGCGGCCACGCACGTCCGGCGGCAGCGCGAGCGATTCGAGCAGCGGCACGAGATAGACCGAGCCGCGCTGGAGCGTCGCGCCGGCACCGGTCAGCGAGAGCTGATCGATCACGAGATCGCTCTCCGCGAGCCCGCGCTCGCCCAGACGGCCCTGCACGCTCTCCCGGAACGGCAGAAAGCTCGCGCGCAGCTGATAGGCGTCGGGCCCCAGGCGCAGGTCGAGGCTCGCGGGCTGGAACTGCTGGTCGTCGACGGCGATCGGCGACACGATCCAGCCGTCGCGCACCGCCTGGCGCAGCTCGCGATCCGAGAGGACGCCGTTGCTCATGCCGATCCAGTTATCACCGCGCGCGCGCACCCGTCAAGGCGCGCGACGCCGGCCAAGCCAGAAGAACGTCGAGCCGAGCACGCAGAACAACGCGGAGGTGAGGAACACCACGCGGTACGAGCCCATGACGTCGTGCACGACTCCCCCGAACCACGGACCGATCGCACCGCCCAGGCCGTTGCTGACACTCAAGACTCCAAGGATCACGCCGAAGCGGCGGCCTCCGTAGAGGTCCGCGGCCATCGCCGAGATGATCGGACCGCGCGCGCCGAATCCCAGGCCGAACAAGAGCGCGTAGGCGACGAGCCATCGGGTCCGCGGGTCGGTCTCGAGCGCCAGCAGGGCCAGCGCGCCGCCGGCGGTGCAGCCGTACGAGACGGTCGCCGCAAGCGGGCCGCCGAAGCGGTCGGCCGCCAGACCGAAGCTCACACGGCCCACGCTCGACAGAAGCCCCATCACACCGAACACCGAGGCCGCCAGCATCGGCGCGAAGCCCTTGTCGATCGCGAACGCCACCTGATGGGTCGAGACCGGGAAGACGGCCAGCGGCGTACATAGGTTCGCGAGCCACAGCGCCCAGAATGCCGGCTCGCGGAGCGCGCGTCGCAGCGCTCGATCCCCGTCACCCGCCGAGGCCGTCCGGCTCGCGCCACCCCGCGCACCGGCCGCC
>DATEMW010000007.1:0-9967 GCA_035275385.1 Candidatus Methylomirabilota bacterium
AGCGGCGGGCTCATCTCGCCGACCTCGTCGAGGAACAAGGTGCCGCCGTCGGCGAGCTCGAGCTTGCCCTTGCGCTGCATGTGCGCCCCGGTGTACGCGCCGCGCTCGTGGCCGAAGAGCTCAGACTCCAGCAAGGTGTCCGGGATCGCACCGCAGTTGATCGCCACGAACGGACGATTGCACCGGGCGCTATTGGCGTGCACGGCGCGCGCCAGGAGCTCCTTGCCGGTGCCGCTCTCGCCCTGGATCAGCACCGTGACGTCAGTCCGCGCGATGCGGCTCACCACCGCGAAGATCTCGCGCATGGCCTGGGTGTGGCCCAGCATGTCCGCGAAGCGGATCGCCGGCTCGCCGCCGCGCTTCTCGGCTTCGCTCTCGAGCGTCTGCAGATACGCGGCCCGCTGTAGGACCACCTTGAGCTCGTTGAGCTGGATCGGCTTCTGGTGGTAGTCGAACGCGCCGAGCTGGACCGAGCGGATCGCGCTCTCGCGGCCGCCGTTACCGGTGAGGACGACCACCTTGGTGGCGGGCGCCGTCCGCATGATCTGATCGAGCGTCTCGAGGCCGCCCTCCGCGCTCTCCGGATGCGGCGGGAGCCCGAGATCGAGGCTGACGACCGCCGGCTGCTCGCCGGCGACCGTGGAGAGCGCCGCCACCCGGTCCTCGGCGAAGAGCAAGGTGAAGTCGTCGCGCAGCGCGTACTTGAGCTGGGTGCGGATCGGCTCCTCGTCCTCGACGATCAGCAGCTTGGGCTTCATGTCCGCCCTCCGATCGGCAAGCGTACGAAGAACGTGCTGCCCGTTCCTTCACGGCTCGACACGTCGATCGTGCCGCCGTGCGCCTCGACGAGCCCCTTGACGTGGTAGAGGCCGATCCCCCAGCCGCCCTGCTTGGTCGAGCGCGACGGCGCGAACAGCGCGGTGCGCACGAAATCCTCGGACATCCCGCAGCCGGTGTCGCTGACGGCCACGACCGCCCGGCCGTCTTCGGTGTACGTCTTCAGCATGACGGTGCCGCGGCCGTCGATCGACTGCACGGCGTTGGTGACGAGGTTCTGGATCACCGTCGCGAGCGCCTCGATGTCCGCCGAGACCGACAGCGGCGCCAGCTCGGTCACCAGGTCGATCCGGTCGCTCTTGACCACCGGCGAGGCCGCCTCCCGCGCGACCGCCGCCAGATCCACCGGCGCCAGGCGCAGGCGCGTCGCCGACGGCGCCTCGCGGAGCCGGCCGAGCAGCGCGCGCATCCGGTCGACCGTCTGCGCGACGGTGGTGAGCGCGTCGCGCTGGAACTCGCGATCGTCGAAGTTCTTGAGCGCGTTCTCGCTGAGCATCGACAACGCCGTGATCGAGTTCTTGAGATCGTGGACCACGAACGCGGTGAGCCGGTGGAAGGTCTCGAACTCGCGCGACCGCGCCCGGCTCTCCGAGAGCCGCGCGGTGACGACGGCCGCGGCGGCGTGCTCGCCGAGCGCCTCCATGAGCTCGAGGTCGTCGCTGGTGTATGGCTCGCCGCTCCGCTCGCCGCCGATCGCCAGGAGCCCGATCAGCTCGTCGCGCCAGCGCAGCGGGAGGAGCACGGAGCCCTCGGCCACCGCGCGCGCGTCCGCCGAGCCACGCCACGCCGTGGTCGAGCCGTTCTCGAGCACGAGGGGGCTGCGCCGGGCGCGGATCGAGGCGATCAGCACCAGCGCGTCGTCGGCGAACGTCGGCGCGGGATAGCCGGTGCCGACCGCGGCGGCCGGCTGGATGCCGCCCTGGCCGGGATCGACCAGATACAGGATGGCGCCGGTGGCGCCGACCGTGTCGACGACGGCGTTCACGAGCTTCGGCGCCAGCTCGTCGACCGTCACGGCCGCGCCGAGGCGGCGGGTGAACGTGAGCCACCGCGCGCGGGAGTCTTGGCGGCGACGCGAAGCTCGATGGAGGTCGGCGCGCACGCTCATCGTCTAGGACTGCAGGGCGCCGGCGAGCGCCTCGACCCGCTTGCGGCGCACGAGCGCGATGACCTGTTCGACCGCGTCCTCGAGCGGGCCGTCGTTGGTGACGACGACGTCGGCGTGGACGCGCGTCGGCTCCACGTAGCGCTCGTGCGTGGCGCGGAGCGGGCCGGCGTAGTGCTGCAGCACGTTGTCGACGGTGCGACCGCGATCGCCGAGACCTCGGCGGATCCGCCGGAGGAGTCGAAGGTGCGCGGGCGCGTCGACGAAGACCTTCACGTCGAGGATTGACCGCAGCGCGTCCCACCACAACGTGAAGAGCCCCTCGACGAGCACCAGCCGCGCAGGCGCGACGACTTCGGCGCCGGTACGGGCGCGCTCTTCGGCCGAGTAGACGGGCTTGTGGATTGGCTCGCCGCGCTGGAGCTCACCGAGCTGCGCCACCAGCAGCGGGACGTCGAACGCGGCCGGCTGGCCGTCGACCATCTCGGCCCCCTCGTCAGGCGGCAAGTCGATCGCGTAGGAGTCGAGGTCGATGACACAGCCGCCCACGCGGGCGACCAGGCCGCGCACGATCGCGCTCTTTCCCGATCCCGTACCGCCGCCGAGCCCAATGATCACGACGCCACCCCCTTGAGATCAGCCTGGAGCATCATGCGCACGAGAGCCGGGAACTCGACGTTCGGCTTCCAGCCGAGATCGCGGCGCGCCTGCGCGGCATCGGCCCGCGCGTCGTAGATCTCGCCGACGCGCATGAGGCGCGGGTCGATCTCCACCCATTCCTCGAGCCTCGTGACCGCGAGGCCCTTACCGTTCAGCGTGCGGAGCGCGGCCAGCGCCTGCGTGAGGAAGTCGGCGACGCTGTGTGACTTGCCGGTGCCGAGGACGTAGTCCTTGGGGGCCGGCGGCTGGAGCATCGCGTGCATCGCCTTGATGTAGTCTCCGGCGAAGCCCCAGTCGCGCCGGGCACCGAGGTCGCCGAGCTTGAGCCTGGTGCGGTCGCCTCGCGCCCACGCGGCGACCGCCCGCGTGATCTTGCGCGTGACCATCTCGGGCCGGCGGCGAGGCGATTCGTGGTTGAACAGGATGCCGCTCACGGCGTAGATGCCGCGGCGCCGGTAGGCCTCGCAGAGCCGGTGCGCGGCCATCTTCGAGATGCCGTAAGGGGAGGTCGGGCGAAGCGGCGTCAGCTCGTGGCAGTGGCCGTCGACGTTGCCGAACATGTCGGCGCTCGATGCCTGATAGAGCCGCGTCTGGGGGCGGCGCCGCTCGATGATCTGCAGCAGGCGCGCCAGCCCGCCGACGTTCACGTCGAAGGTCTCGTCCGGGATCTGCCAGCTCGTCGGGATGGAGGTCTGGCCGGCGAGGTTGTACACCTCGTCCGGCCGCGCCTTCTGAAACGCGCTGTCGAGCGAGGCCTCGTCGCGCATGTCGCCGCGCACGAGCTCGACCCGGTGGGCGATCGGCGCGAGCCAGCCGGGCCGCTCGGCGTCGGATCGCACGAGACCGTAGACTTTGTAGCCGAGCCCGGCGAGATGCTCGGCCAGGTAGCTCCCGTCCTGACCACGGATGCCCGTAACCAGCGCCGTCTTCATCGCCGAGCCCTCCTCACGGCGCTCACGGCGAGCTCCCCGGATCCCGGGCGTACGCGCTCCACGGTGAAGGCTCGGGCTCCACGCGGGGCCGCGCGGCGCGATACCGGAGCCGGTCCACGAACGTGCGGGCGATCGCCGGGACGTAGGCTCGAGGCTCGCGCGCCAGGATCGCGCCGAACTCGGGCTCGGTCGTGTCGCGGCGTACGACGACGCGGTTCACGACCGTGCCGCCGGGCCGCGCCGGCCAGCCGCGCGATGCGCACACCGCCTGATAGCCGGCGTCCTGCGCGGCGTCGAGGACGCGGCGGTCGACCAGCCCGTGGGGCGCCGCCAGGAAGTCGACCGCGCGCCCTACGCGGTCCTCGATCATGCGCTTGGAGATTCGGAGTGTGTGGCTGAGCTGTCGCGACGGCAGGGTCGGGAGCGCGACGTGGTCGTGCGCGTGCGACTGAAACGACATGCCGGCGCGCAGCATCTCCGCGACGCGGCTCCAGCCGAGATATCCGCGCTGTCCGATGGTCGCGGTGTTGACGAAGAATTCGGCGCGCATTCCCGCCGCCAGCAGGAGCGGGAAGGCGATCTCGTAGTCGGCGTCCCGCCCGTCGTCGAACGTCAACACGACCGGCGCGCGCGCGGGCATTTCGTCGTCCTGACTGGCCCAGGCGTCGTACAGCCTGACCACCCGGTGCCCGAGCTCACGGATCAACGCGAGCTGCCGCGCCAGCCTGACCGGCGTCACCCAGTGGCTCGCGAGGCGGGCGCTCACGTCCGACGGGGGCGCGGTCCCAAGCCCGTCGTACTGGAGCACCGGGATGCCGGCGAGCGTCATCGCTCAGGCACTCGCGCGGGCGCCGCTGCGATACGCGAGGGTGAGGAGCGCGCGGGCGAGCTTGGCCGGGTCGTGCCGCACCCCGTCGCCGCTCGCCAGCAGATCGCACTCGTGGACGGCGTGACCGAGCGCCTTCAGGAGCGCGAGGTCGGCCCGGATCGGTGCCGCGCCGCTCGCCGTGTAGCGCGCGAGCGGCTCGGGCGAGAACGGCGCGGTGTTGACGAGGATGTCGTGGATCGGCATCGTCGGCGCGTGCCGGCGGATGGCCATCAGATGGTCCACCGCGGTATGGCCGTCGGTTTCGCCCGGCTCCGTCATGAGGTTCATCACGTGCACCACCCGCGCACGGGAGCGGGTGATCGCGTCCGCGATCCCCTGCGGCAGGAGCGCCGCGACGATGCTCGAGTAGAGGCTGCCCGGCCCGATCACGATCAGGTGCGCCTGCTCGAGCGCGTCGACGGCCTCGGGCAGCGCCGGCGCGCGGCCCGGATGCAGCCGTACTCGGCGAATCGGGCTCCGGGCGCTGGCGATGCGCGACTCGCCCTCGATCACGGTGCCGTCCGAGAGCTCGGCGTGGAGCGTCACGTTCTGGTCCGTCGCGGGCAGCACGACCCCCCGGATCGAGAGCAGCCGGCCGACCCGGGCGACCGCCTTCGAGAAATCCTGCTCGAGCTCGGTGAGCGCGGTGAGGATGAGGTTGCCGAGACTGTGGCCCGCCATTTCGCTGTCGCCGGCGAAGCGGAAGTCGAACACGTCGGAGAGCCCCGCGTCGCCGCCGGCGAGCGCCAAGAGGCAGTTGCGGACGTCCCCGGGCGACGGCAGGCGATACGTCGCGCGGAGCTTGCCGGAGCTGCCGCCGTCGTCGGCGACGGTCGCGATCGCCGTCAGCCGGGTCTGGTCGCGCGCCGGATCCCACGGATGCGACTCGAAGAGCCCGGCGCGGAGACCGCGGAGCACCGCGGGCAAGCCGGTGCCGCCGCCCAGCGCGACGACTCGGAGGGCCGGCAGGCCCGCGTCTTCGGGTGTGTTCACGCCGAACGCCCCGTGGGCGGTGGTGACGACCGAGGAGACAGCCATGGCCTAGAGCTCCTTCGCCGCAGGGTGAGCGACCGTGTCATGGAGAAAGCGCGCCAGAGATTGGCGCAGAACCGCCCGCTTCGTGTAGGCGTAGACGAACGTGTCACCCTGGACGACGTAGGACTGGACGACGCCGCATTCCTGGAGCCGCTGCAGGGCCTGTTGGGTCGAGGGGACGTCGCGGTTGATCCACCACTCGGCGATGCCGCGCGCGGTATCGGCGGCCTCGTTGTGTCGCATCAGGTACTGCACGATCTCGCGGCTCACCGGATCGCGCCCGAGAAGATCTCGAAGCGCCGGCGTCACGCGACTGCGACTCGACTGCGGTGCAAGCTTCACGGCGTCGCGATGAGAGAGCACGAACGAGGCCAACGCCGTAACTGGCCGCGACGGCGACATTCTGTGAATCCGGAAACGCCGAGAGCGAGCGCGATCCCCTAAAAGTTTGCGCGTTGGCCCCGCAAAGTTTGCCGAGCGGTGGCGGTGCGCGCTGCAGGCGGTCGCGGGGCTGGGGCCCCGCCCGCCGAGGTCGCGCCTCTGGAAGAACGGTCTAGGAGCCGCTCGAGACGAGACCGCGGCCGGTGCCGGTGGCAGCGTCGACGTCGCGGCCGTACGCCTTGAGCTTGTACTGCAGACAGCGAACGCTGATCTGGAGCAGCCGCGCCGCTTCGGTGCGGTTGCCGTGAACCTTGTGGAGCGTTCTCAGGATGTGGCGGCGCTCGACCTCGCTCAGCGGCAGCCCGGCCTCGAAGATCCCGGAAAGCACCGGCGAGGGGGCGGCGGTCGCGCTCGACAGATCGCCGGCGAAGAGATCGCGATCGGTCAGCGTGTCGCCCTCGGCCAGGACCACGGCCTGCTCGATGAAGTTCTCGATCTGACGCACGTTGCCCGGCCAGGGGAGCGCCATCATGCGCCGGAGCGTCGCCGGGGCGACCCGGACGACCTGCTTGCCGTAGATGGCGCCGAACTTCTGTAGGAAGTGCTCGACCAGGCCCGGAATGTCCTCGGCGCGCTCGCGCAGCGCCGGCACCTTGATCATGAACACCGCGACCCGGTAGTAGAGGTCCTCGCGAAACGTGCCGTGCTCGACGGCCGTCTTGAGATCTTTGTTGGTGGCGGTGATCAGCCGGATGTCGGTCCGGATCGGCTTCGATCCGCCCACCTTCGAGAACTCGCGCGTCTGGATGACGCGCAGGAGCTTGGCCTGCAGGCTCGGGCTCAGCTCCCCGAGCTCGTCGATGAACAGCGTGCCCGTGTGCGCCAGCGCGAACACGCCTTCGCGGTGCTCCGTGGCTCCCGTGAACGCGCCCTTCACGTGACCGAAGAGGTGGCTCTCCATGAGCCCCTCGGGGATCGTCGTGCAGTCGAGCGTGATGAGCGGCCGATCGCGGCGGGGACTGGCGTAGTGGATCGCGCGCGCGATCAGCTCCTTGCCCGTGCCGCTCTCGCCATGGATGCACACGTTGACGTCGCCCACCGCGACCTTGGCGATGCGCGAGAAGATCTCGGCCATCTGCGGCGAGTTGCCGATGATGCCGTGATGCGCGGGCCGTAGCGGCGCCGGCAGCGCGCGCTCGTCGGAGGCCCGCGGGCCGCGCAGCGCCTCCTTCAGCACGTGCTCGAGCAATGCGTTCGAGGCCGGCCGCGCGACGCACTGCACGTACGGGAGCTGCGACAGATACTGCACCGTCTCACCATCGACCGCGTCCACCAGCGCGAGCACGCGGCCCCGATAGCCCGAGCGCTCGATCCGTGCGGCGACTTCCCAGCCCGTGAGGTCGTTCGTGACGTTCACGACCAAAAGGTCCGGGGCGCGATGCTTGTCGAATACGAGCGAAAGTTCGTGCAGGGTGGGGACGTTCGCGGCGCTGGCGCCGAGCGAAGACAGGACGCGGCGCGCGGCCTCGCCCAGGAGTACGCTCTCGTCAACGATTACTACGCGCACCACTTCCCTCCGCCGGTTCGCAATTTTGACAGGGAGAGACGAGTCAAGCAAGAGCTCCTGAGCCCGGCGGCCGTGTGGCGGCACGCCGCGCGCGCTCACCTTTGCACAGTTTGTCGAGCACCCGCTCGAGCGCGTCGCGCAACGCCGCTTGCTCGGCGGCTCGAGCCGCCCCTCGGCTGATTTTGCCATCGACCTCGGGCTCGCGATCGGACCCGTTGCGTGGACCTTCAGCGCAGGTCGCCTCGACCATCTGCTGATCCGTCTCGCCCATCTGCTGATCCGCACAGCGGTGGTCGCCGGACGGCGAACACACACCGAAGACTCGCGCCAGCCGGCCGGCGGTCTTCGCGACCCAGCCGGCACCATGGGTGGCCTCTGGATTTACGGAAAGGGCGGGCGCTTTCTCCTGGTCCACGAACCTCGAAAACAGCAAAGCGAATACCAACGTGGAGTTGCGGCGCAACCTTCCGGGATCGCTCGCATTTTTTGCGTACCCGTAAATGTTGCGCACGCATCGTGCTGACCTGCGATTGATCAGCTGGCGCCCTCACCGCATGCGGATTGCGCCTCAGACGCCTTTCAAATCAGCTAGATGAGCCTTTTCCGGAGGCGCACTCCGCAACTGATCAAGAGCTGAACAGTTTGCGCAGTGGAGAGGCGGAAACGCTTCGGCGCCTGGGACGCCGATTCAAGCTCGCGGCGCGGGGTCGTCCTCGGGAATGGTGAGGATCACGTGCGAGCGGACCCGAAGCTCGAGATCGACCTCCCGTCGAGTCCGCCGATCCGAGCGCCGGCGCTCCGGCTGCTGCTGGGCATCGGACCGCCCGCGCCGCTCGCCGCGACGGCGGTCGAGGATCACCTCGACATTCCCGTCGTCTCTGAACCGCTCCAGGAGATATTCGTAGAGACGCGCTTCGTGGCGGGAAACGAGGAACAGGTGTCGAGCCATCGGCCTTTCTATTGTCTGTCGGCGTTGCACGTGGCAGGTCATTTTTTCCTCACGAAATCGTGAGGGGAGCATTTGGGATGCCATTCGTGAACGTGTGGGATTTCCTGGTGCTTTCGCGATCGGATCTGGCGCGGGCCGCCCGATTCGGAAGATTTCTCGACGGGGAGACGCCATGCCGAAGGTGATCATCGTGGTCGCCCGCGACCGCCCCGAGCTCTTCAGCTATTTCGAGCAGGCCTTCACCGGCCTCTCCGACATCAAGGTTCTTCTGGACCGGCGCATCCTGCCGCCCGGCGCCAAGCTCGCGGCGAGCAACCCCGATCACCAGGAGCGGCGCGACATCTACGACGAGCTTCAGCAGCGCGGCTTCGTGATGATCCGCGTCGGCTGATCCCCGGCATCGGCCGCCTCGTCCGCAGAATCGCGATTCGCCGAATCGCTATAATGCGACGACCGGAGGGTGTGATGCGCTTGGCGTGGGCGGTTCGGCGGAACTCGTACTTCGATTCGATCGACCTCATGCGCGTCGCCGAGCAGGCCAGGCAGTTGGCCGGCGTCGCCGAGGTCGCGGTCGTGATGGGGACCGCGGACGGCCGCTCGATGCTCCGCGAAGCCGATATGTGGCCGGCCGAGGCGCCCGAGGCGGGTCCGTCGGACCTCCTCGTATCGGTGCGGGCGATCAGCGACGCGGTGGCGAATCGGGCGCTGGCGTCGGTCGAGGAGCTGCTGAGCGCCGGCCGGGACGCGGCTCGCGTCAGTGCCGACATCCTGCCGCGCACGACCGCGTCCGCCGCGCGCCGCAACCGCGCGGCGAGCGTGGCCCTCATCGCCGTTCCCGGGGCGTATGCGGCCGTCGATGCTCACCAGGCGATCTCGGCGGGTCTGCACGTGTTCCTCTTCAGCGACGGCGTCTCGCTCGAGGACGAAGTCGCGCTCAAGCGCCGGGCGGGCGAGCGCGGGCTTCTGGTCATGGGCCCCGAGTGCGGCACCTCGATCATCAATGGTGTCGGCCTGGGTTTCGCGAACCGGGTACGCCGCGGCCCGATCGGCGTCGTCGGCGCTTCGGGCACCGGGATCCAGGAGCTCACGAGCCTCGTCCATCGCCTCGGCGCGGGGATCTCGCACGCGATCGGGACGGGGGGACGCGATCTCCACGCCGCCGTCGGCGGGCTCACCACTCTTCAAGCCGTCGCAGCCCTGGGCGGGGACGCCGAGACCCGGGTGTTGCTGATCGTCTCCAAGCCGCCGTCGCCGGAGGCCGCCGACGCGGTCCTCAGAGCCGCCGTCGTCACCGGAAAGCCCGTTGTCGCGTGTCTGCTCGGGTATGTCGGCACGACGCCGCCCGGCGTTCGCACGGCGGCGACGCTCGAGGAGGCCGCGACGATCGCAGTTGGGCTGGCGGGCGGGAGTGGTCGCGGCCTCGAGCGGCCGGCCGCCGCCTCCTCCGGCGCGCGCGGCACGATCTTCGGTCTCTATTCCGGCGGGACGTTGTGCGACGAGGCGCGGCGAATCGTCGGCGGCTCGTCCGACCACCGCTTCGTGGATTTCGGCGCCGAGGAATACACGCGCGGCCGTCCCCATCCGATCATCGATCCGAGCCAGCGAAACGCGGCGATCGTCGCGGCCGGCGACG
>DATEMW010000008.1:0-15532 GCA_035275385.1 Candidatus Methylomirabilota bacterium
CGAACGGCGAGGGCGCTCGTCGCGGGCGATCCGCGCGCCGAGATCCACGTGTTCACCGACGGCGCGTTCAATCTCGCGCAGAGCGAGGACACGACCGATCCGCGCGTGCGGTGGATCGGCGTCGGGCGTCAGGGCAAGAACGTCGCGATCACGAGCCTCGCGATCCGCAAGAACTACTACGGCGCCTTCGACTACCAGGCCTTCGTCTCGCTCGTGAACTACTCGAGCGAGGCGCAGACGTTCGCGTTCCGCCTCGAGCTCGACGGCAAGTCGATCGCCGAGAAAGAGGTCTCGCTCGAGCCCAACGTCCGGCGCTCGGTCGTGATGCCGTTCAGCCACGGGGGCAGCGGCACCGTGACGGCGCGGATCCGCGTCGACGACGACCTCGAGGTCGACAACGTCGCCTACGCCGTCCTGCCGCCGCCGCGCAAGATCGCCGTCCTCCTGGTGAGCCCCGGCAACCTGTTCCTCGAAAAGGTGCTGCGCACCGATCCACAGGTGTCGCTGGAGGTCCGCACGCCCGATCAATACCAGGGCGGTATGGGCGAGGCCGACATCGTCATCCTCGACTCGGTGACGCCGCCGCGGGCAGGGCCGGGGCGCTTCATCTTCGTCAACGCGGTGCCGCCCGACGTCCCGCTCGAGGTCCTCGGCCGGATCGAGCGCCCGACGATCATGGACTGGGACCGGACGCATCCGGTGATGCGCCACGTCGAGTTCGCGAAGGTGACCATCGAGGACGCGATGCGCATCCGACCGCTGGCCGCCGGACGTCCCGTCGTCGAGGCGGTGGGCGGTCCGCTCGTCTACGCTCTCGAGGAGCGGGACCGCAAGGCCCTGTTCGTCGGCTTCGACCTCTTCAAGACCGATTTCCCGCTGCGGATCGCGTTCCCACTCGTGCTCTCGAACACGCTGCGGTGGCTGCATCCGGCGGGGCTCGACCAGTCGAGCTTCCAGTTCGCGACGGGCCAACCGATTCTCCTGCCGGCGCCGCACGGGGTCAGCACCGTGACGGTGACGACGCCGAGCGGCCGCAGCGTGCAGGGCCGCGTAACCCGCGGCGCCATCAGCTTCACGGAAACCGACGAGGCCGGGATCTACACCCTGGCGACGGCGCGCGGGGAGACCCGCGTGGCCGTCAATCTGATGAACGCCGAGGAGTCGAACCTGGCGCCGCACCCGCTGCCGGCGCCGGTCGCGCACGGGCCGGCGGCGCCGCCGGTTCCGGTCCAGCGCGAGCTGTGGCCGCTCTTCGTCACCGTGGCCGTGATCCTCCTCGTGGCCGAGGCGCTGCTGTACTGGCGGCGCCAGAGTGCGGGCCGGCTGCGGCTGCCCTCGAGCCCGGGGGATCGCTGGGCCCTGGCGCTGCGCAGCGCGCTGGTCGTCGTGCTCTGTCTCACGATGCTGCGGCCGACCTTGCCGCGCTGGGTCGACCGCATGAACGTCGTGTTCCTGATGGACCTCTCGGACAGCGTGAGCCTCGCCTCGCGCGAGCGCGCGTACCGGTTCGTCGCCGAGGCGGCCAAGTCGATGAAGAGCGGCGACCGCAACAGCGTGATCGCCTTCGGCGAGCAGGCGGTCGTCGATCAGGCGCTCGCCGCGCGCCCCGGCATCGACCGTCCGAAGGCGCAGGTCGACGGCCACGGCACGAACATCTTCCAGGCCATCCAGCTGGCGCTGGCGATGCTGCCGCCGGGTCAGGCCAACCGGATCGTGATGCTGACCGACGGGCGTCAGAACGCCGGCAACGCGCTCGCGGGAGCGCAGGCCGCGAAAGACGTCGCGGCCGACATCTACTACGTCGCGTCACCGTTGACCTTCACCCAGGAGGTCGTGGCCGAGGCCCTCGTGCTCCCGCACGAGGTGAAGTTCGGCGAGCCGTTCCAGGCGAAGGTCGTCGTGTGGAGCCACAAGGACACCGAGGGCCGTCTCTCGCTCTTCCGCAACAGCGAGTTTCTGGGCTCACAGGTCGTCAGGCTGGCCGCCGGCAAGAACGTCTTCAGCTACCGCCAGTCGCTCGACACGAGCGGGATCCACGTCTACCAGGCGGCCATGGAAGTCGACGGCGACACGATCGAGGAGAACAACCGCGCGGTGGGCGCCGTCGTCGTCCGCGGCCGGCCGCAGGTGCTGCTGGCCGACCGCGACCGTGGCCACGCGCAATCGCTGGCCGGTGCCCTGCGCTCGCAGAACATCGACGTGACCGTGGTCGAGCCGACGGGGATCCCGACGGATCTGGCGGGCCTGCAGAAGTACGACGGCCTCGTGCTCTCGAACGTCTCGTCGCTCAAGCTGACGCGCCAGCAGATGGGCTACATCCGCGACTACGTCCGCGACTACGGCGGCGGGCTCGTGATGATCGGCGGCGAGGAGAGCTTCGGCCTCGGCGGCTTCTACCGGACGCCCATCGAGGAGGCGTTGCCGGTCACGATGGAGGTCAAGCAGAAGGTCGAGATCCCGAGCCTGGCCGTCGTGCTCTCGATCGACCGCTCGGGCTCGATGGCGATGTCGACCGACGAGAAGGTGACCAAGCTCGACCTCGCCAAGGAAGCGTCGCACCTGGTGGTCGATCTGCTCGACGAGCGCAACGAAGTCGGCGTGATGAGCTGGGACACCGAGTTCATCTGGGACGCGCCGGTGCGCCCGGCCAAGGACAAGGCGGCGATCCATCACGCGATCGCAACGATCAAGGCGGGCGGCGGCACGGATGGCTATCCGGCGCTGAAGGAGTCGTACCAGGTGCTGTTCGAGCGGCCCGCGCTGCTCAAGCACGTCATTTTCCTGTCCGACGGCCAGATGACCCGCGGCGACTTCCAGGGGCTCTTGCGCCGCATGTCGAAGGACAAGATCACGGTGTCGACGGTTGCGATCGGCAAGGACGCCGACGTCCAGCTGATGGTCGACGTCGCCAAGTGGGGCAAGGGCCGCTTCTACTACACGGAAGACTCGCAGACGATCCCGCGCATCTTCACGCTGGAAACCCAGCTGGCGTCGAAGGCCTCCCTCGTGGAGCAGCCGTTCAAGCCGCAGCTGACGTCGCCGGGCCACGAGGCGATCCAGGAGATCGACTGGAAAAGCGTGCCGCCCCTCGGCGGCTACGTCGCCAGCACCTTGAAGTCCACGGCGGATCTCGTGCTCATGAGCCACCAGGAGGACCCGGTGCTCGCCACGTGGCGGTACGGCCTGGGCCGCTCCGTCGCGTTCACGTCCGACGCCAAGGCGAAATGGGCGGTGCTCTGGCTCCGCTGGAGGGAATTCAACAAGTTCTGGTCGCAGCTGATCCGCTGGACCCTGCGCAGCGGTACCCGGAGCGACACCGTGGCGATCGTCGACCGCAGGGAGACCACCGGCGAGATCGTGGTCGACGCGGTCGACCCGAAGGGGGAGTTCATCAACTTCCTCGACTCTCAGGTGGCGGTCGTCTCGCCCAACCGCGAGCGGTCGGTGATCGACCTCGAGCAGGTCGGACCCGGGCGCTACCGCGGCCAGTTTCCGGCCGCCCAGGAGGGGGTCTACCTGGTCGGCATGGCCCAGCGGCGGAACGATCGCGTGATTGGCTCGCAGCTCGCGGGCTTAGTGGTACCGTATGCTCAGGAGCTGCGTGACCTGGGCGTCGACGAAACTCTCCTGCGCGAGCTCGCCGAGCTGACGGGCGGAGGAGCCCTCGCGAAGCCCCAGGACGCGTTCCTGACGGCACGGCGCCAGTCGCGCATCGGCGTAGAGATCTGGCCGTGGCTCGTTGGTCTGGTCGCGCTGATGCTGGTCCCGGAAATCGCGCTTCGGCGCCTCGGTCCCGGGGCCTTCGACCGGTTCGCCTCGCTCGTTCGTCGCGGTCTCCGGCGAAAGGAGGGTCCGTGATGCGTCGACCTGGGTCACGGTCGTGGATCGTCGCGGCGATCGTGTGCGCGCTCGCCCTGGCCGTGGTGGGTGAGGTCAGCGCCGCCGACTCCAAGCTTCGCGTCATCGTGATCGTGCCCTTCGACACGACGGCCCTCGAGCGTGAAGAGCAGTGGATGGGCGAGGGCGTCGCGCAGATCCTGGCCCTCGGCCTGGCGCAGCAGCCGTCGATCGTCCAGATCGAGCGCTCGCGCCTGAAGGCCGCGGCCCGGGTCGATGCCTGGAACGAACAGACTCTGGCGCAGGCCGCGCGCACCGTCCGTGCGGACGCGGGGCTTTTCGGACGGATCGAGCGTCGCGGCACCGACCTGGCAGTGGTACCCCAGCTCCTGGAGATCAAGCAGAGCGGGCCCGACGTGACGAGCCTCGAGCCCGTCGTGGCGCCGGCCGCCGATCTCTTCCAGCAGCTCGGAAAGCTTCCGGTCGCCTACGCGCGCACCTTGCGCGTCTCGATGACCGAGGCCGATGCGACGCGCATCGAGAAATCCGCGCGCCCGACACGGCTGCCGCGGGCGTTCGAGCTGTTCGCGCGCGGCCAGATCGCGGCGCAGCGCGGCGATCAGGAAGGCAACGAGGCGGCCGTCGATCTCCTGTCCCGGGCGATCGAGGTCGATCCGAGCTTCGTCGTGGCCACCTACATGCTGGGCGTCGTGCACTCGTCGCTCGGCAATCGCTGGAAGGCCGCGGCGCAGTTCCGCGCCTCGACCCAGCTCGACGCGTCGTACCCTGAGCCCGCCAAGGCGCTCGGCGATCTCTATCTTTCGCAGCCGCGACGGCTCTTCGATCAAGCCGTCGAGGCGTATAGCAAGGCGATCGAGCTGCGTCCGTTCTACGCCGACGCCTACGTGGGCCTCGGCGACGCAAAGGCCGCGAAGAGCGACGTGGACGGCGCCATCGCCGCGTACCAGAAGGCGCTCGTGTACAACCCGGTCAACCCGCGCGTGCACATGAGCCTGGGCAAGATCTACTACGGTGAGAAGGGCCTCTACTACGAGGCGGTCACCGCGTACAAGAAGGCCATCGAGCTCGATTCCAACTCGGTCGACGCGCGCATGGGTCTCGGTGAGGTCTACGAAGAGAAGGGCCTCTACAAAGAAGCCACCGAGGAATATCGCAAGGTGATCGAGATCGACGGCAAGCACACGGGCGCGATGTACAACCTGGCGCTCGTGTACGAGAAGGTCGATCCCAAGGCGGCGATCACGCAGTGGGAGCGCTACATCGAGCTTGCTGCCCCCTTGGCGACGGAGAAGGACTGGGTCGACGTCGCGCGCCAGCACCTGAGGAAGCTCAAGAATCAAGTCAAGGACTAGGCGGCCGCGCGTCCGCGGCCGTCGACGTCGCCGTTCGTTCGTCGCGAAATCGTCCGTCGCCGCGTCCGCGAATCTATGCGGAGCGCTGCTCCGGCGACGGCTATGATGATGACGTGGTCAGTTCGAGGTGGGGGATCCCGTGGATGAGCTGAGGAAGGATCCGACGCGCGGGCACTGGATCCTCATTCGCCCGAAGGCCAAGCCTGTTCGTCAGTCGGATTGTCCCTACTGTCCCGGTGCCGAGCACCTCACGGGTCCGGAGATCGCCGCGTACCGTCCCGAGGGCGAAGCTCCCAACAGCCCCGGTTGGAGCGTGCGCGTCGTTCCCGAGCCCGACGCCTATTTCCGGATCGAGTGGGAGCTGGTGCGCGAGGGCGTCGGGATGTTCGACATGATCAATCCGCGCGGCGCCAGCGAGCTCGTCATCGAGTCGCCGCGCCACGACGACACGCTGGCCTCGATGGGCCCGACCGCGCTCGAGTCGGTCCTGTGGATGTACCGCGACCGACTGCTCGACCTCAAGCGCGATGGCCAGATCCGCGACATTCTCGTGTCGCGACATCACAAGAAGCCGGGCGTCGCCGGTCACCACCCGTACTCACGCGTGACCGCGATTCCGATCGTCTTCGACGAGACGCGGCGCGAGCTGCGCGAGGCGCGCGAGTACTACCAGTACAAGCGGCGCTGCCTCTACTGCGACATCCTGCGTCAGGAGATCGGCGCCGAGGAGCGGGTCGTCCGGCTCACGCCGGCCTTCGCGGCGATCGTGCCGTACGCGCCGCGCGTGCCGCTCGAGACCTGGATCGTCCCGCGTCAGCACGCCTGCTCGTTCGAGGAGGCGCTCAAGCCCGAGACGCTCGGGGACCTCGCGCGGCTCCTGTCCGACTACTTCCGCACGCTCGTCCAGGGCTTCGGGGATCCCGGCTACGAGATGGTGCTGCACACCGCGCCAAACCTCCGGTCGCGGATCCTCCAGGGCGACTGGGCGACGATCCGTGATGACTATCACTGGCACATCGAGATCATCCCCGAGCCCGAGCACGCCAACCGGGTCGGCGGCATCTTCGTCAACGAGACGCGGCCCGAGGCCTCGGCCGCCGAGCTCCGCCAGGCCTGGGCGAAGGTCGCCGAGCGTTCTTAAGCCCTTCCTTCGCCGATCTGTCGTATCAGCTGGAAAAGCCGACCATAACCCGATGCTCCCATAACACCCTCCCAGTCCAGCTCACCCAGCGCTTCCAGTTCCTAGAGCGCTAGATTCTCAGCCCTTTCCAAGCGTTTCTGAGGTTGACGCGAAGCTGGTGTCGTGTAGAATGCGACTGAAAGAGTCGCCGATACAAAGAGTCGGCGATAGAACCTTGCTATTACAAGGTATTCGGGCAGGACACGAGGGCTAGACGATGCTTCGCTTTACGAAGCGCGCCGATTACGGGCTGATGGCGATTCATTACATCGCCACGCACGACGGCCGCGGCGCCGTCAGCACGAAGCGGATCGCCGAAGAATTCGGGATTCCGCCCGAGCTGCTCGCGAAGATTCTGCAGCGTCTGGCGAAGCGGCGGCTCATCGTCAGCCAGAACGGTCCCAAGGGCGGATACGTGCTGACGCGGCATCCGGCCGAGATCTCGGTCGGCGAGGTCGTGCGCGCGCTCGAAGGGCCGATCAGTATCGTGAGCTGCCTGGACCATGGCGGCTGTCCGCAGGAGCTGCGGTGCAACCTCAAGCGGCCCGTCCAGAAGCTCCAGACGGCCATCAGCCAGCTCCTCGACACGATGAGCCTGGCCGAGCTCAGCAACCAGGGTGCGCCCGAGGTCCTCACGATCAAGTGACACAGGCCACGCACCGGTACGAGACGGAGAAAGCCCGATGCTGAGGTTCCCGATCTTCATGGACTCGCAGTCGACGACCCCGGTCGATCCACGCGTCGTCGAGGCGATGATTCCGTACTTCACCGAGAAGTTCGGCCATCCGGCCAGCCGCAATCATTCGTTCGGCTGGGAGGCCGAGAACGCGGTGGACCGCGCGCGCGAGCAGCTCGCGAAGATCATCGGCGCGCGCGACCCCAAGGAGCTGGTCTTCACCTCCGGCGGGACGGAGTCGATCAACCTCGCGATCAAGGGCATCGCCGAGATGTACCGGGAGAAGGGCAACCACATCGTCACGACCGCGATCGAGCAGCGCGCGAGCCTCGACGTGTGCCGGCGCCTGGAGCGGCAGGGCTACGAGATCACGCAGGTGCCGGTGCGGCCGGACGGCCTCGTCGAGGTCGACGCGATCCGCGCGGCGTTGACCGACAAGACCATCTTGATCTCGGTCATGTACGCCAACAACGAGATCGGCACGATCCAGGACGTCGCCGCCATCGGCAAGCTCGCCAAGGAGAAGGGGATCATCTTCCACGCCGACGCGACGCAGGCGGTCGGCAAGATCCCGATCAACGTGGAGGCGGCGGGCATCGACCTCCTGTCGTGCACCGCACACCTGATCTACGGCCCCAAGGGCGTCGGCGCGCTCTACGTTCGGCGCAAGGGTCCGCGCGTGCGCATCGCGCCGCAGATCGACGGCGGCGGCCACGAGCGCGGGATGCGCTCGGGCACCCTGCCGGTGCCGCTGATCGTCGGCTTCGGCCGCGCCGCGGAGATTTGCGGCGAGGTCATGGCGGACGAGGGCGCGCGCCTGACGAAGCTGCGGGACCGCCTGCAAGACATGATTCTCTCGAGCCTCGACGAGGCGTACCTGAACGGCCACCCCGATCGGCGGCTGCCGCACTGCCTGAACATCTCGTTCGCCTACGTCGAGGGCGAGTCGGTGCTGATGGGGCTCAACAAGGAAAGCGCGCTCTCCTCGGGGTCGGCCTGCACGTCGTCCACCCTCGAGCCGTCGTACGTGATCAGCGCGCTGGGCGCGAGCGCCGAGCTCGCCCACTCGTCGATCCGCTTCAGCCTGCACCGGTTCACCACCGAGGAGGAAGTCGAGCACGTCGGCGCCAAGACGATCGAGGTGGTCAAGCGGCTACGGGAAATGTCGCCACTTTATGAGCTGGCGAAAGAGGGCGTGGACCTGAAGTCCATTCGCTGGAAAGCCGACTAGGGGGTTCGACCATGGCCTATAGCGACAAGGTTGTCGATCACTACAACAACCCGCGCAACGTCGGATCCTTCTCGAAGGACACGCCGGGCGTGGGCACGGGGCTCGTCGGCGCACCCGAGTGCGGCGACGTGATGAAGCTCCAGATCAAGGTCAACCTCGAGACCGGCGTCATCGAGGACGCGAAGTTCAAGACGTTCGGCTGCGGCAGCGCGATCGCGTCGTCGAGCCTGGCCACCGAGTGGCTCAAGGGCAAGACCGTCGACGAGGCGGCCAAGATCAAGAACACCGACATCGTGAACGAGCTGAAGCTGCCGCCGGTGAAGATCCACTGCTCGGTGCTGGCCGAGGACGCGATCAAGGCCGCACTGGCCGACTACCGGGAGAAGAGCGCATCGGCGGACGCTCCCGCCTCGTCCAAATAGGTAGCGGGAGGAAGAACATCTATGGCGGTCGCACTGTCGGAAGCGGCGGCAAAGCAGGTGAAGGAGCTCAAGAAGACCCAGAACCTGCCGGAGACGGTCTTCCTGAGAATGGGTGTGAAGGGCGGCGGGTGCTCCGGCATGTCGTACGCTCTCGAGTTCGACAGCGAGATCGGTCCCCACGATAAGCAGTTCGAGATCGACGGGATCAAGATCGTGGTCGACAAGAAGAGCTATCTCTACCTGAACGGCACGACGCTCGACTACGTCCAGCAGGGGCTGACGGGCGGCTTCACGTTCGTCAATCCCAATGCAAAGTCGAGCTGCGGATGCGGCACGTCGTTCTCGGCCTAGCCGGGACCGCGAGCAACACCGAACGGGCCCGGCGGAGGGCCCGTTCACTTTTTAGGCACGCGTAAAGGAGGGTATGGATCACTTCGAGGTCTTCGGGCTGCCGCGACGCCTCGTGATCGACGGAGCCGCGCTCCAGCGAAAGTTCTATGAGCTTTCGCGCCTGAGCCATCCCGACTTCCACCAGAGCGCGTCCCCGGAACGGCAGGCCGAGATCCTCGAGGCCTCCGCGCGCCTGAACGCCGCGTACCGCGCGCTGCGCGACCCGATCACGCGCATCGAGTACCTCGTGCGGCTGGAAGAAGGCCGCGAGACGCGCGAGGGCGCGACGGTGAAGCCGAAGGCGCCGCCCGAGCTGCTCGAGGAGATGTTCGAGATCCAGGAAGCGCTGCAGGAGGCGAAGTCCGGCGGGCTCGACGGCGCCGCCCGAGAGACGCTCGGCGCCCAGCGCGAGCGGCTGCTCGCGCGCTACGACCACGAAGAATCGCGGCTACGCGGCCGACTCACCGAAGCGTGGGATGCCGCCGCGACCGCCGAGCGCGCCGCCGCGCTGACGGCGTTCAAGGAGTCGCTCGCGACGCGGGCGTACCTCAGGACTGTCATCGACGACATCGACGAAGCGCTCGGAAGCTCCAGGGAGGGGTATGTCTCGCATCGTCGGCATTGATCTCGGCACCACCAACAGCCTGGTCGCGTACGTCGACGAGAAGACCGGTCTGCCGCGGGTCATCCCGGACCGCGACGGGCAGGTGCTTCTGCCGTCGATCGTCTCGTTCGCGGGCGAGGGCGTGCTGGTGGGCGCGGCGGCGAAGCGCCAGCTCGTGCGCCGCCCCGAAGCGACCGTCTATTCCGTCAAGCGCCTGATGGGCCGCGGCTACGAGGACGTCAAGGACGAGCTGCCCTATCTGCCGTTCGCGGTGGCGCCGGCCGAGGGGATCGTGAAGATCCAGATCGGAAGCCGCGAGATCACGCCGCCCGAGGTCTCGGCGATCGTGCTCAAGTCTTTGAAGGAGCGCGCCGAGGCGCACTTCGGCGAGCCGATCGAGAAGGCCGTCGTCACGGTGCCCGCGTACTTCAACGACAGCCAGCGCCAGGCGACGAAGGACGCCGGCCGTATCGCCGGCCTCGACGTCGTCCGCATCGTCAACGAGCCGACGGCGGCGTCGCTGGCCTACGGGCTGCAGCGAATCCGCGAGGGCCTGATCGCGGTCTACGACCTCGGCGGCGGCACGTTCGACATCTCGATCCTGAGAGTCAAGGACGGCATCTTCGAGGTCCTGGCGACGAACGGCAACACGCACCTCGGCGGCGACGACTTCGACCGCGCGATCGTGCTGTGGCTCCTCGAGGACATCCGCGCCCGGCATCAGGTCGACCTCACGGACGACGCCGAGGCAATGCAGGAGCTGAGGCTCGCGGCCGAGGCCGCCAAGGTCCGCCTGTCGGCCGACGAGCGGACGAGCCTGACGATCCCGTTCGATCGCTTCACGTACCGCCGGGACATCACGCGCGCCGAGCTGGAGCAGCTGATCGACAAGCTCGTGGCCTCGACGCTCACGCCGTGCCGGATGGCGCTGGCCGACGCCGGCCTGGCGCCGTCGGACCTCGACGAGGTGGTACTGGTCGGAGGGTCGACGCGGGTGCCGCTGGTCCGCCGCCGGGTCCAGGAGCTCTTCGGCAAGACGCCGCACAGCCAGCTGAACCCCGACGAGGTCGTCGCGCTGGGCGCCGCGGTCCAGGCGCACATCCTGGCCGGCGGCATCACGACCATGCTGTTGCTCGACGTGACGCCGCTGTCGCTCGGCATCGAGACGCTCGGCGGCATCGTCAGCGTGCTAATCCCGAGGAACACCACGATCCCGCACAACGCGCGGGAGATGTTCACGACGTCGGTGGACGGGCAGCGCGTCGTCGACATGCACGTCGTCCAGGGGGAGCGCGAGCTCGCCAAGGACTGTCGCTCGCTCGCCCGGTTCGAGCTGTCCGGGATCGATCCGATGCCCGCGGGGATGCCGAAGATCGAGGTGATGTTCCTGATCGACGCCAACGGCATCCTGAACGTCACCGCCACCGAGCAGCGCAGCGGCAAGGCCGCCGCGATCGAGGTGAAGCCGACCTATGGGCTCTCCGAAGCCGACGTCGAGCGGATGGTCGAGGACTCGTTCACCTACGCCGAGGCCGACGTCGAGGCGCGCCTCTTGATCGAGACGCGCAACGAGGCGGACACCGTCATCACCCACGTCGAGCGCGCGCTGACGCAGGGACGGAGCCTGATCGGCAAGGAGGAGCAGCGTACGATCGACGCCGCGCTGGCCGCGCTGAAGGATGCGCGCGGCAACACCGATCGCGACCGGATCCGCGAGGCCACGACGGCCATGAACCAGGCGACCGAGCATCTGGCCGAGCTCATGATGGACGCGGCCCTCAAGGGCGCCCTGGCGAGCCGCCGCGCCGACGAGATCATGGAGCGCTGATGGCCGTTCACAAGGTGACGTTCCTGCCGCTCAACGTGACGGTCGAGGTCGACGACGCGAAGTATCCGCTCGCCGATCACGGCAAGCCGGGCTCGCTGCTCGACATCGCGCTCGCGAACCACATCGAGCTCGAGCACAACTGCGGCGGCAGCTGCGCGTGCACGACGTGCCACGTGATCGTGAAGGAAGGCGAGGAGAGCCTCTCGGAGATGCAGCCGGACGAGGAAGACCGGCTCGACACCGCCGAGGGCCTCACGATCCATTCGCGGCTGGGCTGTCAGGCCGTGGTCCGCGGCAACGTGGTCGTGGAGATCCCGAGGTGATGACCTGGCGGGACACCGAGGACATCGCGATCGCCCTCAGCGAGGGCCATCCCGATCTCGACCCGCTCACGGTCCGGTTCACCGACCTGCATCGCTGGGTCACCGAGCTGCCCGGCTTCACCGGCGACCCCAAGGCTTCCAACGAGAAGCTCCTCGAGGCGATCCAGATGGCGTGGCTGGACGAGTACCGGAACCGATGACGGCGCAGGCCGCGGCCTTCGGCCTACCAGGTCACGACCTGATCGACCTCGAAGATCAGATCGACGAGCTGGCCGTACGTCAGATCGCCGTTGAGCCGGCGCATCTGAACGCCGGCCGGCAGCTCGGGCACGGCGCTCCCGGGCAGGAGCACGACGGTGACGCGATCGCCCTCGCGCAGCTGGCGATCGAGCACCGCGCGCGCGAGCGTCGCGTCGGCGCCCTTGAGCAGGTGGAGGACCGCGGCCATCAGAACACCAGGAACCGCCGCCCGGTCTGGACCAGCCCGGCGATCTCGTCGCGGGTGACCCGGATCACCCGATGCCCCTCGGCGTTCCACGAGGGTTCGTGCGGCACCGCGTCGGTCTCGACGTGGAACGGCACGCCGAGCGATTTGAGATTGGCGCGGAACTTCGCGATGTCGTCGCCGTCCACGAGCTCGTCGGTGTCGTCGTCCAGCAGGTGGGCGCCGGCGCCCAGCAGCACGAAGACGACGTCGTTTTCGCCCGCGACGACGCCAAGGCCGATTCGCATCGCCTCGTTCGCGCGGTGCGACGACCGTGGATCCGTCGAGATCAGGACGATGACCGGAGGGCCGGCGGGCACGGACTCAGTTGAGCGCGATGAACCGATCGGTGGCGTTGATCAGGTCGGTCAGCACGACGAGGCCGCAGTACGTCACGGTGTCCGCGTCGCGCAGCGGGATGCGCCGTTTCTGGCAGCCGTAGGCGCAGACGAACAGCTTCGCGCCGCGGCCGGGCAGCGCGCGCACACGCGGATCGTCGAGCGCGCGCACGCCGTCGTCGATGAGGTACAGATAGAGGTCGGCGCCGCCGTCGAGCGCCGCGCTCGAGAGACCCACGGCCGTCTCGAGATTGGGATGATCGAGCCCGGTGGAGAGCAGCAGGCCGAGCTTCTTCTTTGCGCGATCCATTGCGAGCCGAGCGTAGCATCGTAAAAAATGGAGAGCAAGCCGATGAGCCGTCGAGTTTATCTGGATCACAACGCGTCGACGCCCGTTCATCCCGAGGTGCTCGCCGAGATGCTTCCGTATTTCTCGGACGTCTTCGGCAATCCGTCGAGCATCCACGGGTTCGGCCGCGAAGCGCGCGAGGGGCTGGACCTGGCGCGGGAGCGCGTCGCGACATTCTTGAAGGTCTCGCCCCAGGAGATCGTCTTTACCTCCGGCGGGACCGAATCCGATAACTTCGCCGTCAAGGGGCTCGCGCTGGCGAAGGGCAAGGGGCACATCATCACGTCGCAGGTCGAGCACCACGCCGTACTGCGCGCCTGCCAGGCGCTCGAGGGACAGGGCTTCGGCCTGACCTGCGTGAGCGTCGACGAGCACGGCATGATCGACCCGGAGGAAGTCCGCCGTGCGATCCGTCCGGACACGCTGGCCATCAGCGTCATGCACGCCAACAGCGAGGTCGGGACGCTCCAGCCGATCGAGGCGATCGGCCGCATCGCGCGCGAGCACCGCGTGCCGTTCCACGTCGACGCGGTCCAGACGCTCGGCAAGCTGCCCATCGACGTCGACGCGCTCGGCATCGACATGCTCTCGTTCTCGGCGCACAAGATCTACGGGCCCAAGGGCGGCGCCGGCCTCTACATCCGCAAGGGCACGAAGATGGTCGCGGTGCAGCACGGGGGCGAGCACGAGCGGCGCCGCCGCGCCGGCACCGAGAACGTGGCCGGGATCGTGGGGCTCGGCAAGGCGGTCGAGATTCGCGCGCGCGACATGGCCGCGGAGGCCGAGCGGGTCACGGCGCTGCGCGAGCGGCTCTGGAACGGCATCCGCCAGCGCGTGCCCGACGTGCGGCTCTCGGGCCATCCCGTGCAGCGGCTGCCCGGCACCGCGAGCCTCTTGTTCCGGCACGTCGAGTCCGAATCCATCGTGCTCGGCCTCGATCTCAAAGGCATCGGCGTGTCGGCCGGCTCGGCGTGCACCTCCGGCAACGTCGAGCCGTCGCACGTGCTGGTCGCGATGGGCGTGCCCGTGGACTGGGCGATGGGCGCCGTGCGCTGCTCGCTCGGGCGCTCGACCACCGCGGAGGACGTCGACTACGTCATCGACTGCGTCGAGCCGCTCGTGCGCAAGCTTCGTCAGGCGATGCCGGTCGCGACGGCGTGAACGACAGTCGGTTCGTGATGGAGCGGGCTCGTGTTCCCTAAGCTGCGGCGCGATATCCAGGCCGTGCGCGAGCGCGACCCCGCGGCGCGCTCCACCCTCGAGGTCCTGCTGTGTTACCCGGGCGTGCACGCGCTGGTCTTCCATCGCACCGCGCACGCGATGTGGCGCCGGGGCTGGAAGATCCCGGCACGCCTTCTCTCGCACGTGAGCCGCTTCTTCACCGGCATCGAGATCCATCCCGCGGCCAAGCTCGGCCCCGGGCTCTTCATCGACCACGGCATGGGCGTCGTCATCGGCGAGACCGCGGAGGTCGGCGAGAACGTCACGCTCCTGCAGGGCGTCACCCTCGGCGGCACCAGCCTCAAGCGCGAGAAGCGCCATCCGACCCTCGGCGACAACGTCGTGGTCGGCGCCGGCGCCAAGATCATCGGCGGCTTCAAGATCGGCGACGGCAGCCGCATCGGCGCCGGCTCGGTCGTCGTTCGCGAGGTTCCGACGAACTCCGTTGTCGTCGGCGTTCCCGGGCGGGTAACATACCGGGACGGACAGCGGGTAGCGGGGAGCATCGATCTCGATCAGACCGACCTGCCCGACCCGGTGAGCAAGGCGATCGAGCAGCTCGTCGAGCGCATTCGCGCGCTCGAGGCCGAGCTCGAGACCGTGAGAAAGAAAATCGAGGAGGAACGCGCGTGAACCCGAAGGACATGCTGAGCCTCAAGGAAGCGTCGACTTATCTCGGCATGGATGAGCGAGCGCTCGCGTCGCTCGCCACCGAGCGTCGCATCCCATCGGTGCAGCTCGACGGCGCCTGGGTGTTCTCGAAGAAATCGATCGACAAGTGGCGGTGGCAGCAGACGCGACGCCAGTGATCTCGCGCGACCAGGCCTGGTCGGTCCTCACCGAGTTCACGCAGAGCGACAGCCTCCGCAAGCACGCCCGCGCCGTCGAGGCCTCGATGCGGGCCTATGCCACCCGCTACGACGAGGACGTCGAGGCGTGGGGCGTCGCCGGGATGCTCCACGACTTCGACTATGAGATGCATCCGCGCGCGCCGCACCATCCCATGAAGGGCGCGGAGATCCTGCTCTCCCGCGGCGTCCCCGAGCCGATCGTGCACGCGATCCTCGCCCACGCGGACTACTCGGGCGTCCCCCGCGCCTCGCGGCTGGACCGCGCGCTCTACGCCTGCGACGAGCTCTCCGGCTTCGTCCACGCGGTCGCCCTGGTCCGTCCCGGCCGCGTGATCACGGGCCTCGAGCCGCCCTCGGTCAGGAAGAAGCTCAAGGACAAGGGCTTCGCCCGCACCGTCAACCGCGACGACGTCTACCGCGGCGCC
>DATEMW010000009.1:0-12882 GCA_035275385.1 Candidatus Methylomirabilota bacterium
CAGCCCGGGCCGCTGCTCTTCACCGAGAAGCCGGACTTCGTCTGGGGGCTCATCGCGAGCATGTACACCGGCAACATCATCGGCGTCCTGATGGTGCTGGCGTTCGTGCCGTTTTTCGCGGCTATCCTGAGAATCCCCTTCGCGATCCTCACGCCGCTGATCGTCGTGGTGTGCGCGATCGGCTCGTACGCCGTCCACAACAGCATGATCGACATCTGGTACATGCTGATCTTCGGCGTCGTCGGCTACGTGTTCAAGAAGCTCGACTATCCGCTGGCCCCGCTCGTGCTGGCGCTGGTGCTGGGCGACCTGGCCGAGAACGCGCTGCGCCAGAGCCTGATCATGTCGCAGGGCTCGCTGGCGATCTTCGTCTCGCGTCCGATCGCGGGCGTGATCACCGCGGTCGCGATCTTCTTCTTCGTGCTCCCCGTGGTGACGCCGTGGTGGCGGCGGCTCCGCGGCACGTCGCCGCAGCCGAGCTGATGGCGGTCCTGGTCGATCCGGAATTCTGGATGCGGCTGCTCGGGATCGGCATGCTGAATCTCCTGCTCTCCGGTGACAACGCGCTCGTGATCGCGCTGGCGGTCCGCGCCCTGCCCAAGCGCAAGCGGGTCCTGGGGCAGATGTGGGGGGCTGTCGGCGCGGTCGTGCTGCGATTGCTCTTCGTCGCCGTCGTGAGCGTCCTCCTGAGAATCCCATTCCTGCAGCTGGTCGGCGGGCTGCTCCTCGTCTGGATCGCCGTGCGGCTCGTCCGTCCGGACACGGGCGCCGAAGGCGCGGTACGCCACGGCTCATCGCTCTGGGAGGCGATCTGGATCATCATCGTCGCCGACGTCACGATGTCCCTGGACAACGTGCTGGCGATCGCCGCGACGGCGCACGGCGACCTTCTGCTGGTGATGTTCGGGATCGGGCTCTCGCTGCCGATCGTCGTCTGGGGCGCCGGACTCCTGGCCGTGCTGATGAACCGGTACGCGTGGATCGTCTGGCTCGGCGGCGGGCTGCTCGGCTACGTCGCGGGCGAGATGCTGATCGAGGACCCCGTGCTCCGGCGCTGGGCCGGCGGCGCCGCGCCGGTGCTGCACCACGCCGTGCCGATCGGCCTCGGCGTGCTGGTCACCGGGCTCGGATGGTGGCTCGCGCGCCATCGCAAGCGCTCCCACGTGCCGGAGAACCTGTGAGGCGGCGATGAGCGCACCCGGCCGCCGGCAACCAGGCGAGCCCGCCGTCGAGCTCGGACCGATCAAGTCGACGCGGATCTACGAGGAGATCGTCCGGCAGGTCAAGCAGCTCATCGCCGAGGGGCGCTTCAAGAGCGGCGATCGGCTGCCGCCCGAGCGCGAGCTGGCCGAGAAGTTCGTCGTGAGCCGCACCTCCGTGCGCGAGGCGCTGCGAGCGCTCGAGAGCCTCGGGCTCATCGAGATCCGTCCGGGGGAGGGAACGTTCGTCCGCGAGGTCTCGGTCGACGCGCTCGTCGGCCCGCTGGCGCTCGTGATGACCTCGCAGCGGGAGGCGATCGGCGAGCTCTTCGAGGCGCGCCGCGTGCTCGAGCCCGCCATCGCCGCGCTCGCCGCGAGCCGCGCGACGCCCGAGGAAGTGCAGGAGATGGAGCGCATCCTCGAGGATCAGGCCCGGGAGATCGCGGCCGGGCGCACGGGGCTCGCGCAGGACGCGGCCTTTCACGCGGCGATCGGGACCGCGGCGCACAACCGCGCCATCACCCGCGTCGTGCACGCGATCATGGATCTGCTCGGGCAGAGCCGCGAGGAGTCGATCAACACACCGGGGCGCGCCGCTCGCTCGCACCAGGACCATCGGCGCATCGTGCAGGCAATCGCCCAGCGCGACAGCGGCGCCGCGCGCCAGGCGATGCTCGATCATCTCGTCGCGGTCGAGGCGCTCGTGTTCGATCCGAGCGATCGCCCGCGCGGCGCTTGACCATGCCGGTGCGAGCCCGTATACTCCGCGTCGTGATTCACATGACGTCGCGGGTACCGCTGCTGGGTCTGATTCTGCTGGCGCTGCCAGCCCTGCCCGGAGCATCCGCGACGTAGAGCGACAACGGATGCCACGGGCAGGGATAGGCCCGTGGCGATGCAAACCCAAAGGCCACGGGTCGAGCGACCCGCGGCCTTTCGTGTTATTGGGGCCAGGTTCCGGAAACCCCGAGAGAGGGCGATGAGAGCAGGCGCGGTGGTGGAAACGAGCGGTAGAATAATTGACACTGGTGCTCGTTATCCACTAACATCACAAGACTTTTTCGGTCATCGTGGTAGGAGACCCGCGCCTATGACTAAGTACGTCTACTTCTTCGGTGGGGGCCGTGCCGAAGGGTCCTCCGTCATGCGCAACCTCCTGGGCGGCAAGGGTTGCGAGCTCGCTGAAATGACCAACCTCGGGATCCCCGTCCCGCCGGGGTTCACCGTGACGACGCAGGCGTGGGCCCACTACAACCGATCCGGCCATGGATGGCCGGAAGAGCTGTGGGACCAGATCCTCGAGCATCTCCAGCGGCTCGAGAGCGCGGCCGACGCCGGCTTCGGTGATCCCCAGCGCCCCCTTCTGGTATCGGTGCGCTCGGGCGCCCGCGTCTCGATGCCCGGAATGATGGAGACGATCCTCAACCTCGGCTTGAACGACGCGACCGTCGAGGGACTGGCGGCGCGCACGCGCAACGAGCGCTTCGCGTGGGACTGCTACCGGCGCTTCGTGATGATGTTCGGCGACGTCGTCCTGGGCGTCCGGCGCGAGATCTTCGACGCCGAGCTCGACGCCGCAAAGGCCCGTCTGGGCGTCAAGACCGACCCCGAAGTTCCGGCGGCGGAGCTGCGCAAGCTGACCGACGCCTTCAAAAACATCATCAGCGATCGGACCGGCCGGCCGTTCCCGGAGGACGTGAAGGATCAGCTGCGGCTGGCCATCAACGCGGTCTTCGACTCGTGGTTCGCGAAGAAGGCCACCGAGTACCGGCGCATCCACAACGTCCCCGAGGAGTGGGGCACCGCGGTCACCGTGATGTCCATGGTCTTCGGCAACCTCGGCGAGACCTCCGGCACCGGCGTCGGCTTCACCCGCGACCCGCGTACCGGCGAGCCGCGGTTCTACGCCGAGTTCCTGCCCAACGCCCAGGGCGAGGACGTCGTCGCGGGCATCCGCACCCCGCTGCCGATCGAGGCCCTGCACGAGCGGATGCCGGCGATCTACGACGAGGTGCTCCAGATCGCCGGGCGCCTGGAGCGCCACTACAAGGACATGCAGGACATCGAGTTCACCGTGCAGGAGGGCAAGCTCTATCTCCTGCAGACGCGCGCGGGCAAGCGCTCGGCGCGTGCGGCCGTCAAGGTGGCCCGCGACCTCGTGAACGAGCACGTGATCGACCAGCACACGGCCTTGCTCCGTGTGCGGCCGCAGGAAGTCAACGAGGCGATCCGGCCGGTCTTCGACGACCGGGAGAAGGCCGCGGCGATCGACAAGGGGCGCCTGCTCGCGCGCGGGCTGCCCGCCGCGCCGGGCGCGGCGGTCGGCAAGGCGGTGTTCGACGCCGATCGCGCCGTCGAGTGGGCGCGCGCGAACGAGAAGGTGATCCTGGTGCGTCCCGAGACGTCGCCCGAGGACGTGGCGGGCATGTACGCGGCCGAAGGCATCGTGACCGCGCGCGGCGGACGCACGTCGCACGCGGCCGTGGTCGCGGTCGGCATGGGCAAGGCATGCGTGGTCGGCGCCTCGGAGATCGCCGTCGACGAGCATCGACGCGTCTTCGAGGTCGGCGGCCGGATCGTCCGCGAGGGCGACTGGATCTCCGTCGACGGCGGCACCGGCGAGATCCTGCTCGACATGATCAAGACCGTCGAGGGCGAGCTCGGCGACGAGGTCCAGGAGCTCCTGGCCTGGGCGGACCGCTATCGCAAGGAAGGGCTCGGCGTCCGAGCCAACGCCGACACACCGCTCGACGCCCACCGCGCGCGTGAGTTCGGCGCCGAAGGCATCGGCCTGGTTCGCACCGAGCACATGTTCTTCGCGGCCGACCGGATTCCGATCGTGCGCGAGATGATCATGGCGCCCGATCAGGCGACGCGTCGCGCCGCGCTCGAGAAGCTCCGGCCCTTCCAGCGTGAGGACTTTGTCGGCATCTTCCGGGCCATGAACGGGCTGCCGGTGACGATCCGGCTCCTGGATCCGCCGCTGCACGAGTTCCTGCCCAACCACAAGGAGTACAAGGAGCTCATCGAGACGCGAAGCCGCCTGGAAGCGCTCGGGATCAATCCCGAGGAGCAAGCTCGCCTCGAGGCGCTCATCGCCAACGTCGAGAAACTGCGCGAGGCCAACCCGATGCTCGGCCATCGCGGCTGCCGTCTCGGCATCACGCATCCCGAGATCTACGGCATGCAGGTGCGCGCCATCATGGAAGCCGCCTGCACGGTCGCGGAGCAGGGGGTGCACGCCGAGCCGGAGATCATGATCCCGCTCACCGGCACCGTCGGCGAGATGAAGGAGACGTTCCAGCAGACCAAGCGCGTCGCCGACGGCGTCATCGCCGAGACGGGCGTCGCCGTGCAGTACCTGATCGGCACGATGATCGAGGTGCCGCGGGCGGCGCTGATCGCGGCGCAGATCGCCGAGTTCGCCGAGTTCTTCTCGTTCGGCACCAACGACATGACGCAACTGACCTACGGCTATAGCCGCGACGACGTCGCGAAGTTCCTGCCGAAGTACCTCGACATGGGGCTGGTGCCGCACGATCCGTTCTCGGTCCTCGACCAGGAAGGCGTGGGCGAGATGATCAAGATCGGGATCGAGCGCGGACGCAGCCGCCGGCCGAACCTCAAGATCGGCATCTGCGGCGAGCATGGCGGCGAGGCGTCGTCGGTCGAGTTCTGTCATCGGGTGAAGATGACGTACGTGTCGTGCTCGCCGTACCTGATCCCCGGGGCGCGCCTTGCGGCCGCGCAGGCCCGCATCAAGGAGCGCCAGGTGGGTGGGAGCGGCGATTACCGTGTGTAGCGTCGACTCGAAAAGGAGCGCGAAGTGAAAATGCCCGGGGCTCGAATCGTTCTGGAGTGCCTGAAGCGCCAGGGTGTCGACATCGTTTTCGGTCTGCCCGGCGGCGCGGTACTCCCCATCTACGACGCCCTGTACGACTTCGAGGGCCTGCGCCACATCCTGGTCCGTCAGGAAGCCGCGGCCGGGCACGCGGCCGAGGGATACGCGCGCACGTCGGGCAAGGTGGGTGTCTGCCTCGTGACCTCGGGGCCCGCCGCGACGAATCTGGTGACGGCGCTGCAGGACGCGATGATGGATTCGATCCCGATCGTCGCGTTCACCGGGCAGGTGCCGACGCACCTGATCGGCAACGACGCCTTCCAGGAAGCCGACAACGTCGGGATCACGCGCCCGTGCACCAAGCACAATTTCCTGGTCAAGGACGGCAACGATCTGGGTCCAATCATCCGTGAGGCGTTTCACATCGCCTCGACCGGGCGCCCCGGACCGGTGCACGTCGATCTGCCGAAGGACATCCTGGTCAAGGAGTGGGATCTCATCTGGCCCGAGCACGTCCAGATGCGCTCGTACAACCCGAACTACGACGGGCACCCCGGGCAGATCAAGCGGGCGGCCAAGCTCCTGGCGCGCGCCAAGAAGCCCGTGCTCTACGTCGGCGGCGGCGTGATCTCGGCCGACGCGAGCGTCGAGCTCCGCCAGCTGGCCGAGCTCGGCCAGCTGCCGGTCACGCAGACCCTGATGGGGCTGGGCTCGTTCCCGATGGAGCATCCGCTCTCGCTCGACATGCTCGGCATGCACGGGAGCTACTACGCCAACATGGCGGTGCACCACTCCGACGTGCTGGTCGCGATCGGCGCGCGATTCGACGACCGCGTCACCGGCAAGGTCGACGCGTTCGCGCCGAACGCCGAGATCGTGCACATCGACATCGACCCGTCGTCGATCTCCAAGAACATCAAGGTCGGCGTGCCGATCGTCGGCGACTGCCGCCGCGTGCTCACCAAGCTGGTGGAAGCGCTCCGCGAGGAGCTGAAGGAAGAGCAGCCGCCGGCCGTGCGCGAGGGGCGACGCCAGTGGGCCGCGCAGCTCGCCCAGTGGAAGCACGACGTCCCGTTCCAGTACGAGTGGAGCGACGACGTGGTGAAGCCGCAATACGTCATCCAGGAGATCTCGAACGCGACCAACGGTGAGGCCTTCATCGTCACCGGCGTCGGTCAGCATCAGATGTGGGCCGCGCAGTACTACAAGTTCAAGCACCCGCGGATGTGGTGCACGTCGGGCGGCCTCGGCACGATGGGGTACGGGCTGCCGACCGCGATGGGCGTGCAGGCGGCCAACCCGGGCAAGCTCGTGATCAACATCGACGGCGATGGCTCGTTCCAGATGAACAGCCAGGAGATGGCGACGCTCTTCGCCGAGGGCCTGCCGGTCAAGACCGTGATCATCAACAACGGCGGCCACGGGATGGTCCGGCAGTGGCAGCGGATCATCTACAAGGAGCGGTACTCCTCGATCGACCTGCCGCAGATCCCCGACTGGGTGCGCCTGGCCGAGGCCTACGGCTGCGTCGGGCTGCGCGTGACGAAGCCCAGCGAGGTGCCGGCCGCCATCGAGAAGATGATCGCGACGCCGGCGCCGGTCATCCTCGATGTGTGCGTCGACAAGGACGAGTGCGTGTTCCCGATGGTGCCGGCCGGCGGCGCCAACACCGACATGATCCTGGCGCCGCCGACCCGCGAGGTGCGGGACCGCGCCGCCAAGTCGCAGACGGGCTTCTGATGCAAAACGGTAACGAGCCCCGCAAGCACACGATCTCGGTCATGGTCGAGAACAAGTTCGGCGTGCTCTCGCGTGTCGCCGGCCTCTTCTCGGCGCGCGGCTACAACATCGAGAGCCTGTCGGTCGGCGAGACCCTCGACCCGTCGGTGTCGCGCATGACGCTGGTCGTGCGCGGCGACGAGTTCGTGATCGAGCAGGTGACCAAGCAGCTGCACAAGCTGATCGACGTGATCAAGGTGACCGACCTCACCGACGAGGGTCACGTCGAGCGCGAGCTGGTGCTGATCCGCGTGAATGCCGAGCCGTCGAACCGGGCGGAGATCCTCCGGACCGCCGAGATCTTCCGGGCGCGGGTGGTGGACGTCACGCCGGTCTCGTTCGTCCTGGAGGCCACCGGAGACGAGGGCAAGCTCGAGGCGCTGATCGAGCTGCTGCGGCCGATCGGGATCCAGGAGCTGGTGCGCACGGGCAAGGTCGCGATCTCGCGCGGCCCGAAGACCCGGGTGCGGCGCGTCGAGCCGCGAAAGCCGCGCGTGACGGACGACCCCAAGGTGGTCGGGTTCGCCGATTAGAAACTGTCGATAGACGATCACAGTAGAGGAAAGGACACGAGGATGCCCGCGAAGATCTACTACGACCAGGACGCCGATCTCGGCCTGTTGAAGGGGCGCAAGATCGCGATCATCGGCTACGGCAGCCAGGGACACGCCCACGCGCTCAATCTCAAGGACTCGGGACAGGACGTCGTGGTCGGGCTCTACAAAGGCTCGAAGAGCTGGGCCAAGGCCGAGAAGGAAGGGCTCAAGGTCGCGACCGTGAACGAGGCCGCGCAGATGGCCGACGTGATCATGATCCTCCTGCCCGACCAGACCCAGCGCCACGTGTTCGAGACCGAGATCAAGGGCGGACTCGGCAAGGGCAAGATGGTCATGTTCGCGCACGGCTTCAACATCCACTTCAACCAGGTCGTGCCGCCGCCCGAGGTCGACGTGACGATGATCGCGCCCAAGGCGCCGGGGCACGTGATGCGTGACCTGTTCGTGCAGGGGCCGGGCGTCCCGGCGCTGCTCGCCGTGTACCAGGACGTCTCCGGGAAGGCGCGCGACATGGGGCTCGCCTACGGAAAAGGCGTGGGCTGCACGCGCGCAGGCGTGATCGAGACCACCTTCAAGGAAGAGACGGAGACCGACCTCTTCGGCGAGCAGACGACGCTCTGCGGCGGCATCTCGCACCTGATCAAGGCCGCCTACGAGACCTTGGTCGAAGCCGGCTATCAGCCGGAGGTCGCCTACTTCGAGTGCATGCACGAGATGAAGCTGATCGTCGACCTGTTCTACCAGGGCGGCCTGGCGTACATGCGCTATTCGGTCTCGGATACCGCCGAGTACGGCGACTACACCCGCGGGCCGCGCGTGGTCAGTGAGCAGACCAAGGCCGAGATGAAGAAGATTCTCAGCGAGATCCAGTCCGGTCAGTTCGCGCGCGAGTGGGTGCTGGAGAACCAGGCCAACCGCGCCGGGTTCCTGGCGATGCGCCGGCGCGACGCCGAGCACTCGATCGAAGAAGTCGGCAAGCGGCTGCGCTCGATGATGGCCTGGATCAAGCCGCCGCGGATGGGATGATGTCGAAGCTTCCCGTCGCCCGCGAAGGCTGGCCCTTCATCGCGATTCCGGCGGCGATCGCCGCCGGGCTCGCGCTGACCGGCCGTCGCGGATTGGCGCTGCCGTTCGTGGCCGCGTCGCTGGCCTCGCTCGGCTTCTTCCGCGATCCGGAGCGGGAGACGCCGGCGATTCCGGGCGCGGTGCTCTCGCCCGCCGACGGCAAGGTGATCTCGGTCGAGGAGCTCGACGACCCCTTCGTCGGACCGTCCAAGCGCGTCGCGATCTTCCTGTCGCCGCTCGACGTCCACGTCAACCGCGCGCCGATCGCCGGCCTGGTGGTCGGCGTCACGTATTCGCGCGGCCGTTTCGTCCCCGCTTATCAGCCCGAGGCCGGTCGGGTGAACGAGCGCTGCATCGTGAATCTCCAGGGAGAGACCGCCCGGATCACCGTCGTGCAGATCGCCGGCGTCGTCGCCCGGCGCATCGTCTGCCGGGTGGGGCCCGGCGACAAGCTCACGGCGGGGGAGCGATTCGGGTTGATTCGCTTCGGCTCCCGTACCGACTGCATCATGCCGCGCAGCGCTCGGGTGAGCGTGCAGCCCGGCGACCAGGTGGTAGGCGGCATGACCGTTCTCGGAGCGCTGGCGTGATCCCCGGCGTAGGACACCGAGTATGATCCGGCGCCACAAGGGCTCACGGCGCCGGCGCTGGCACGAGATTCGAGAGAATCGCGGCCGCGGCATCGTCCTCCTCCCAAGCCTTCTCACCACCGGCAATCTCTTCTGCGGCTTCTTCGCGCTCCTGCTCACGGTCGAGGGGCGTTACTCCGACGCAGCGCTCGCCATCTTCGTCGCGATGGTCATGGACCTGCTCGACGGGCGCGTGGCGCGCCTGATGAAGGCCACCACCCAGTTCGGGGTCGAGTTCGACTCGCTGGCGGACGTCGTGTCGTTCTGCGTCGCGCCGGCCTTCCTCGTCTATTCGTTCGCGCTCAAGGACCTGAGCCGTCCGGCCTGGTTCGGTGCGTTTCTGTTCGTGATCTGCGGCGCGCTCCGGCTCGCGCGCTTCAACGTGCAGACCGGCACGGTCGATCGGCGCTTCTTCATCGGGCTCAGCACGCCGGCGGCGGCCGGCGTGATCGCGGCGAGCGTGGTGCTGCTCGGCGACGAGCCGCCGGAGCGCTGGGAGCAGATCGCCCTCGCGTGCGCGTCGGGCGTGCTGGCGCTGATGATGGTGTCGACCTTCCGCTACTGGAGCTTCAAGGAAGTCGACTTCGTGCGCCGGCGCCCGGTGCAGTCGCTCCTGGTCGTCGTGCTGGCCATCATGATCGTGGCCACCAAGCACGACCTGTTCCTCTTTGTGCTCTTCACCGGCTACGCGCTCTCCGGCCCGGTGCGGCGTCTGATCGTCGGACGCCCGCTCGCGGTGCCGGCCGAGATGGCGAGCAAGGAATCGTCTTAGGAGGACGTATGGACCGCGTCATCATCTTCGACACGACGTTGCGCGACGGCGAGCAGGCTCCCGGCTTCTCGATGAACACGATGGAAAAGCTCGAGATGGCCCGGCAGCTGGCGCGACTGCAGGTGGACGTCATCGAGGCCGGCTTCCCGATCTCGTCGGACGAGGACTTCGAGGCGACCCGCGAAGTGGCCAAGCAGGTCGGCACCCTGGACAACGCGCCGTCGATCTGCGGGCTGTCCCGCGTGGGCCTGGGCGACATCGATCGGTGCTGGGAGGCCGTGAAATACGCGCGCAAGCCGCGCATCCATACGTTCGTGGCGACCTCCGACATCCATCTGAAGTACAAGCTGCGCAAGTCCCGGGCCGAAGTCCTCAAGGCGTCCGTCGAGGCGGTCCGTCACGCGCGCGCGTACTGCGAGGACGTTGAGTTCTCGCCCGAGGACGCCTCGCGCTCCGACTTCGACTACATGTGCGACGTCCTGTCGGCGGTGATCGACGCCGGTGCCGGGACGATCAACATCCCCGACACGGTCGGCTACGCGATCCCGCGCGAGTGGGGCGAGCGTATCGCCCGGATCCGGGAGAAGGTCCAGGGCCTCGACAAGGTCGTGCTGTCCGTCCACTGCCACAACGACCTCGGGCAGGCGGTGGCGAACTCGCTGACCGCGCTCATGCACGGCGCCCGGCAGGTGGAGTGCACCATCAACGGGATCGGCGAGCGCGCGGGCAACGCGTCGCTCGAGGAGATCGTGATGGCCCTGCGGACGCGAAAGGACTTCTTCGGAATCGAGACGGGCGTCCGGAGCGAGGAAATCTTCAAGACCTCGCGCCTGCTCAGCCACATCACCGGCGTGCACGTGCAGCCCAACAAGGCGATCGTCGGCGAGAACGCCTTCGCCCACGAGGCCGGCATCCATCAGGACGGCGTCCTCAAGGAGAAGCTCACCTACGAGATCATGCGGCCTGAGGACATCGGGCGGCCGTCGAACAAGCTCGTGCTCGGCAAGCACTCGGGCCGGGCCGCGCTGGCGTCGCGGCTCAAGGAGCTCGGCTTCTCGCTGGCCGGCCCCGAGCTCGACCGCGCCTTCAAGGCCTTCAAGGATCTCGCAGATCGGAAAAAGGAAGTCTATGACGAGGACCTCATGGCGATCGTCACCGACGAGGCCACGCAGGGCGAGACGCTCTACGAGCTCGACTACCTGCACGTGATCAGCGGCACCGGCGTCGTGCCCTCGGCGACCGTGCGCCTGAAGAAGGAAGGCCAGACCTTCCAGGATTCGGGCGTGGGCGACGGGCCGGTCGACGCGGTGCTGGCGGCGATCGACGCGATCACCGGGCTCAAGGGTCGGCTCCAGGACTACTCGCTGCGCTCCGCCACGTCGGGCAAGGACGCGATCGGCGAGGTCGCGATGAAGATAGACTTCGACGGCACGGTGGTATCGGGCAAGGGCGCTTCGACCGACGTGATCGAGGCGAGCGCCCGCGCGTACCTGAGCGCGCTCAACCGGATCGCTCAGCCGTCGTCACAGCGCATGAAGGAAGTCGGCCCCTAGCGAGGGAGCCCGGGGAGGCGAGGTCATGGCCACGTACAAGATCGCGGTGCTGCCGGGAGACGGGATCGGCGCGGAGGTGACGCCCGAGGCCATCCGCGTGCTCGAGGCGGTCGGAAAGGGAACGGGCACCGCGTTCGAGTTCGAGCGCGGGCTGGTGGGCGGCGCGGCGATCGACGCGACCGGCAAGCCGCTGGCCCCGGGCACGCTCGAGCTCTGCCGAGCGGCCAACGCGATCCTGTTCGGCGCGGTCGGCGGCCCCAAGTGGGACGACGTGCCACACGAGCAGCGGCCCGAGCGCGGGCTCCTGGCCATCCGCAAGGAGCTCGATCTCTACGCGAATCTCCGCCCGGCCAAGTGCTTCCCGATGCTCGTCGACGCCTCGCCGCTCAAGCGCTCGGTGGTCGAGGGAACCGACCTGATGGTCATCCGCGAGCTCACGGGCGGGCTCTATTTCGGCGAGCCCCGCGGCGTCGAGCGGTTCGCGGACGGCGGCGCCCGCGCGATCAACACGATGGCCTATACCTCGCGCGAGGTGGAGCGCATCGCCCGCATCGGCTTCGAGGTGGCCCGCAAGCGGCGCAAGCGCCTGACCTCGGTCGACAAGGTCAACGTGCTGGTGGTCTCGCAGCTCTGGCGCGAGGTGGTGACGCGCGTCGCCAAGGACTACCCGGACGTGGCCCTGGACCACGTGCTCGTCGACAACTGCGCGATGGCCCTGATCCACCGGCCCACGCAGTTCGACACGATTGTGACCGAGAACACCTTCGGTGATATTTTGTCGGATGAGGCCGCGATTCTCGCCGGATCGATGGGCATGCTGCCCTCGGCCTCGCTGGGTGGCTCGGTCGGGCTCTACGAGCCGGTGCACGGCACCGCGCCCGACATCGCCGGCAAGGGCATCGCGAATCCGATCGCGGCGATCCTCTCCGCCGCGATGCTGATGCGGTACTCGCTGAACATGGAGAAGGACGCCGACCGGGTCGAGCAGGCGGTGCTCCGGGTGCTGGAGCAGGGGCATCGCACGGCCGACATCGCGGCGTCGGGCACCCGGCCGACCGGGACGCGGGAAATGGGAGACCTGATCGTGCGCGAGCTGGAGCGGCAGTACTGATGGCGTCCGGGCTCCGCATCGCAGTGGTCGGCGCCACCGGCGCCGCCGGCCAGACGACGCTCCGGATCCTCGAGGAGCGAAAGTTCCCGGTGCGTGAGCTTCGCGCGTTCGCGTCCGAGCGCTCGGTCGGCAAGACCGTCACCTTTCAGGGTGAGCCGGTCACGATCCAGCGGATCGAGCCGGCCGCGTTCAAAGGCGTCGACATCGCGTTCTGCTCGGCGGGCTCGGCGCAGTCGAAGGAGTACGCGCCCCGCGCGGTGCGGGCGGGCGCGCTCGTCGTCGACAAGTCGAGCGCGTTCCGCATGGATCCCACCGTGCCGCTCGTCGTCCCCGAGATCAACGGGCATGCCGCGCGGAGCCACCAGGGCATCCTGGC
>DATEMW010000010.1:0-10556 GCA_035275385.1 Candidatus Methylomirabilota bacterium
GAGCAACCTGGTCTCCGAGAAGCTCATCTTCGGGACGTACTTCAACGGCGGCGTGCGCGTGCACGACGTGTCGAATCCGTTCCAGCCCGAAGAAGTGGCCTACTACGTTCCCGAGGCGCCTCGCGGCTCGCGGGCAGGGGCGGTACAGATCAACGACGTGCTGGTCGACGAGCGCCGCGTCGTGTACGCGGTGGATCGCCTGATCGGCGGTCTCTACACGCTCGAGCTCCAGGTGTAGCGGCGGCGCCGGAGGGGTCCTCGCCGGTCCCCTCCGGCCACCGCCGCATGCGAGACGTTACGCCGCCGACTTCACCGCGGCGGGTTCGCGCAGTCGCTGCTCGACGACCGGCCAGTCCACGTTCTTGAAGAACGCCTCGATGTACTTGGCGCGCTCGGTCGCTTTGTAGTCGCGCATGAACGCGTGCTCCCACACGTCCAGGACCAGCAGGGGAGTCCACCGGGCCGGAATGCCGTCCTGGTGAAGGCTCACCCACTGGTTGGTCAAGCGGTGGCTCGCCGGATCCTCGTACAGGATCACCCAGCCGATCCCGCGCATGCCGGCGATCGCCTGAAAGTGGTCCTGCCAGCGCTCGACGGATCCGAATGTCTCGGCGAGCGCGCGCCCGAGCCCCTGGCGATCGCTGGGCCTCGTGTCGCCGCCGGGCTTCAAGCTGGAGAAGTACAGCTCGTGCAAGACCATGCCGTCGTACTCGTACGCGAGCCGACGCGTGCCCTCGGCGAGGCTGAAGTCCTTTCCGGCTTCCTTGCGGTCGACACGCATCTCCAAGAGCTCCTGCGCCAGCGAGTTCACCTGCTTGACGTATCCCGCGTAGAGATCGAGGTGCTCCGCAATCTGGCCGTCAGAGATCCCGGCGAGCCCTTTGAGGTGATCGAACGACTTGGCACTGTAGGTGGCTCGACCGTCCGTTTTCATCGTCTTCACATTCCTCCTGCCAGAGGGATCGTGGAAGATCCATGCCAGCAATTCCCGCGGGGTGTGTCGGGCATGCCCCATGCAATACGAGATCAACGCGGGAGCGGACTCTCAGGCAGGCGGAGTGAACAGATCGCAGACGGAAGGAGTTCTCGATGCTCTACTACGCGCTCGTTTTCTTGATCGTCGGTCTGGTAGCCGGTGCGCTTGGCTTGTTCGGCATTGCGCAAATCGCCGGGCAGATCTCGTGGATCCTGTTCCTGGTCGGCATCGTCCTGCTCGTCATCCACATGGTGAGCGGGCGCCGAGTGCCTATACGGTGACGCGGGGTCTGTAGTTCTTTCCCGGTAAAAGCTTCACCGGTCGTGTAACAACTACACCATTCGCCTCGCGGGACGGTGGCGCCGAGCGGCGCCACCGCTCCGACTCATAGTTCCTGACCGAGCGAGTTACTTCCGGCCGAGCTCGGCGACCGCGCGGTCGCGATACGCGAAGTTGAACAGGCGGCTCACGGGCAAGAGCTCCTTGTACTTCAGGTGGCCGAGCTCGGAGGCCAGGCGCTGCATCGAGTCGAGGACGGCCGGGTCCATCTCGAGGTTCGGATCGAGCACGTGAGACCGCGCGCGCCGGATGACGTCGGCCTTCGCGCCGGTGTACTTCACCATCAGGTCGATGTTCTTCTCTTGCTTCCAGCCGTTGTCGAGCGCCAGATCGCGCGCGGCCTTCAGGTAGGCGAGCATCACCTTGTGCGCCAGCTCGGGGTTCTTGGCCGCCCAGTCCTTGTTCCAGAAGATCGCGGTGATCGGCGTGGCCTTGGCACCGGCGGGGCGTGGCAGGGGTCTCAGCGCGACGCCGCGCTCTTCGGCCAAGGTCGGGAACGGCTCGGTGAGAATCGCCGCCTCGACGGCGCCCGATTCGAGCGCCGGCACCATGTCGGGGAACGGCATGATCTTGACCTGCACGTCCTTGAGCCCGAGGCCGTCGCGCTTGAGCGCCTGCTCGAGCATCCACTCGACCGCCGCGCCGCGCACGTTGAGAGCCACCGGCCGGCCCTTGAGATCGCCGATGCGCTTGATCTCTTTCTCCCAGGAGGCCTTGCGCACGGTGAAGTAGTCCTCGACGTAGCCCGAGTGGAGCGGCGCGACGAATTCCACCGGGAGCGACGCCGCGACCGCGTTGAAGCCGGCGGCGCCCATGCCCGTGCCGCCCACGTTGAGCTGGCCGGTCGCGACCTGCGCGAGGATCTCGCTGCCGCCGCTCAGGCGGACAGTTTCCACAGCCACGTCGGCCGCCGGCAAATGCCGGTCGGCCATGATGTAGAGCGCGGCGAAGGAGTCGGACGGAATGTAGCCGACCTTGACGAGCGGCTTCGTCTGCGGCGACACCGGCGCCGCGACCGCGAGACCCGCCAGGACGATCACGATCGACCACACGCACGATCTACGCGTCGAGCTCATCGATCCCTCCGTGTATGGCTACCGTTCGCGGGTGAGTCGCGATCGATCAGAGTAGAGACTGGACGAGGCGCGCAATCTCGCCGGGACGGGGCATACGGCCGGCCTGGCTCCTCGTGAACACAGTCCGACCGTCGACGGCGACCGTGAGCTCTCGGAGACCACCCCAGCGGATCGTTGCCGGCAGCTGGAGCGTGTCCTTGAGCTCGGTTCGGAGGCGCACTGCCTCCCGCCGTAGGTCCAGTCAGAGCGAGCAGCGCTTGATCTCGATGTTCAACAAGCGGCTTTGTAGACCACATCGCCGGGGAAGGCAAGGGCGCTCTTGACGAGCCTCGGCGACCGCTGTATATCCCTCGACACGACGGGCGCCCGAATCATTGGAACCCGTGACGCCGGCGCCGAGTTACTCGCCCGTCACTCGACGACGTCGGCCGTGCTGGCGATGTCGATCTCAGCATTCAATCCACGAGGAGGAGACCCATGAGAATGGAACGTCTGGTGTCCCTGCTGGTCGGCACCGTCCTGGTCCTCGGCGCATCGTTGGCGAGCGCGCAGCAGCCCGCGCCGCCGCCGCCGCCGGCGCCGCAGTACGGCCCGGCGATCACGCTCGAGCAGGCGAAGAAGGTCATGGCAGGCGCCGAAGCCGAGGCCAAGAAGAACAGCTGGAACGTCGTCATGGCGGTCCTGGACTCGGGCGGCAACCTCGTCATGCTCCAGCGGATGGACGGGGCGCAGTTCGGCAGCATCGAGGTCGCGAAGGACAAGGCGTACTCGGCTGTCGCGTTCCGGCGCCCGACCAAGGCGTTCGACGACGCCCTCGCGCAGGGCGGCGCCAACCTCCGCATTCTCAGGGTTCCCGGTGCGAGCCCGCTCGAGGGCGGCATCCCCATCGTCGTCGACGGTAAGCTGATCGGCGCGATCGGCGTGTCCGGGGTCACCTCGGCCCAGGACGCTCAGATCGGCAGGGCCGGGATCGAGAATCTGAAGTAGCTTTCGCGAGTGGCGGGCCGGACCGCGGCGCCGACGCGCTCGGCCCGGCCCGTCCGGCTCGTGCCGGCGGCGAGGTCAGACCTGCGCCCGCGCGTCGCGGAGGCGCTCGTCGCTTCGGATCGCGCGGCTCAGCGCGACGAGCGCGCGGCCGAAGCGTACCGCCTCCTCGACCAGCCCGGAATCCAGCACGCCGTCTCCGCCCGAACGGATCACGCCGTAGAGCACGGGCGGCACGACGTAGGCGCCGAAGAACCGAACGAGCATGTCGACCAGCGGATCGGCGCCGAGGAAATGGTGGTGCGAGCCGCCGGTCGCCACGATCCCCACCGCCTTCGCGCGCAGCGGCCCGTCGAACCGCTCGGGCGGCCCGCCGCGCGGAACACGGTCGAGCAATTCCTTGAGGACCGCCGCATACGTCGCGCGGTACATCGGCGTTCCGAGCACGACGGCGTCGGCACCCGACAGGCTACGCACGCAGGCCTCCACGCGCGCCTGATCGAGCGGCCCCGCGCCCAGGTGAATCGACTCGAGCCCCACCTCGGGCTGGGCGTCGCGCGCGGCCTGCAGCACCTGGCCGACGAGTCGATCGGTATTGCCGCCCGGCTGCGACGCGACGATTGCGACGACGTGAATAGGCGTGTCCAAATTGGCCTCCCACGGGGAAGGATATACAATCCCGGCGCGCCGATGCCCACGCACGATCCCAAGGTCCTCGTCGACGACGTCAGCGTGACCTTCGAGAGCCGCGGCCGCTCGGTCGTGGCGCTCGATCGGATCTCGCTCCAGGCCCGGGCCGGCGAGTTCCTGTGCATCGTGGGGCCGAGCGGCAGCGGCAAGTCGACCTTGCTCCGCGTGCTGGCCGGGCTGCATCGTCAGAGCGCCGGCGCGGTCCGCATCACGGCGGAGCGACCGGGCACGCCACTTACCGCGATGGTGTTCCAGGAGCACGCGCTCCTGCCGTGGCGGACGGTCCGCGACAACGTCGCCTTCGGTCTGGAGAATCGCGGCATCGGCCGCGCCGAGCGGGACGCGCGCGCCCGCGAGATGCTGGCGCTGGTCGGGCTCGCGCGCTTCGCCCAGCACTATCCGCACCAGCTCTCCGGCGGCATGAAGCAGCGCGTGGGGATCGCCCGCGCGCTCGCCAACGACCCCGAGGTGCTCCTGATGGACGAGCCGCTCGCGGCGCTCGACGCGCAGACCCGGACGATCATGCAGGAAGAGCTCCTCCGGATCTGGGCCACCCTCGGCAAGACGGTCGTCTACGTCACGCACTCGCTCGAGGAGGCGCTGCTGCTCGGCGATCGCGTCGTGCTGCTCACGGCGCGTCCGGGTCGGGTGAGCGAGGTCTATCCCGTCGACCTCGGCCGCCCGCGCGGGCTCGCAGTGCGCGGCTCGCCCGCGTACGGCGCGCTGCTCGAAACGATCTGGGCACGGCTGCGCGAAGAGGTCGTGCGCGCGATGGCGGACGACCGCGGCTCGGGTCCGGAGACGATCGGCGCGTGAAGGCGACGGCGCGCTGGCTCGCCGAGCACTGGATCGCCGTCGTCTCGCCGATCGCGCTCCTCGCCCTGTGGGAGTGGGCGAGCGCGACCGGTCTCTTGCGCGCGGCGTTCTTCCCGCGCCCCTCGACGATCGCGGCGCACCTGCGCGATCTCACGCTCGACGGCACGCTGTGGAGCCACACGGCGATCACCTTGGCGCGGATCGGCGCCTCGTTCGCGCTGGCCGCGGGCCTCGGCGTCGCGATCGGGCTCGCGATGGGGCTCTGGCGCGGGCTCCGCGACGGTCTCGACCCGGTCTTCGCCGTCGTCTATCCGATTCCGAGCGTGCTCTTCCTGCCGCTGGTGAGCTTCGTGGTCCCGGCGGGCGAGACCGCGCTGGTCGTGACCTCTGCGGTCACATCGTTCTTCCTGATCGCGCTCACGACGACCCAGGGCGTGCGGCAGATCGACCGCCTCGTCGTCGAGGCCGCGCTGCACTACGGCGCGCGCGGCCGGCGGCTCTTCACGGCGGTGCTCCTGCCCGGTGCCTTGCCGTCCATCTTCACCGGGCTCCGGCTCGGCCTCGGCTTCTCGCTGATCGTGGTGGTCGCCGTCGAGATCGTCTCGGCGAGCCGCGGGCTCGGCGCGCTCCTCTGGCTCTCGTGGCAGGTCCTGAAGGTGGAGGACATGTACGCGACGTTCGTCGTGATCGCGCTCCTGGGCGCACTCCTGTCCTACGGGCTGGCGGCGGTGCGCACCCGTCTCTTGCCGTGGGTGCCGGACGTGGGGGAACGCTGAGTGGCGGTGCTCGTGCCGGCCGCGGCGCTCATCCTCTGGGAGCTCTGCTCCCGGCTCGCGATCGTCTCGCCGCGCTACTTCCCGGCACCGACCACGATCGGCTGGGTGCTGGCCGACCGTCTCGCGGCGGGCGATCTCGGCTCGGAGCTCGCCGTGACGTTGACGCGGCTGGCCTTCGCGTTCGCGCTCGCCGCCGTGCCGGCGATCCCGCTCGGGCTCCTCATGGGCATCGCGCGGCCGGTCCGCGATCTCGTCGAGCCCTATCTCGCGTTCATCTTCCCCGTGCCGAAGATCACCCTGCTGCCCTTTCTCCTGATCATCCTCGGCGTCGGCGAGCCCGCGTTCGTGCTGACGGGCTCAAGCTCGGCGTTCTTCCAGATCGTCATCAGCACGCTCGGGGGTGTCCAGACGATGGACCCGCGCCTGCTGGACGTCGGGCGCAACTACGGCGCGCGCGGGTTACGCCTCTTCTGGAAGGTGATCCTGCCGGCGGCGCTGCCGGCGATCTTCACCGGGCTCAGGCTCGGCCTCGGCCTGGCGCTCGTCACGCTCGTCGCGGTGGAGTTCATCGCGGCGAAGTCCGGCCTCGGGCACCTGGTCTTCCGCCACTGGCAGATGCTGAGCACGCCCGAGATGTACGCGGCCTTCGCGCTGATCGGCGCGCTCGGACTCGTGCTCACGCGCGGCCTGCGCGCGGTTCAGGCGCGTGTGCTCGCGTGGCAGGACGAGATCGGGATGTAGGCGAGCGGGCTCAGGCCGCGAGCACTCGGCGCTGCTCGACGACGAACCTAGCCGAGACGAGTCGCACGTTGTCCTCGATCGCCTGCAGCTGCGCCTCGACCGCCGCCGCCGGAACGCCCGCCGGAGCATAGGCGACGTAGAGGACGTGCGAGCTCTCGCGGGAGATCGGAGACCGGTTGTCCTGTCCGTAGATGATCGAGCAGCACACGCCGCGCGCGTCCCGCATGATCATGTCGCCGGGCCGCAGCGGGGTGAGATTCCCGTTCATCCTGGTCATCTCGTCGCCGTCCCGCGAGACGTCGAGCGACACCGCGCCCTCGAGCTTCGTCGCGTCGTGCCCGGCCGTCAGCACCAGGGTGTCGACCTCGGCGGCGAAATTGGCGTCGACGAGCGGCGAGACGCTCGGCAAGCTCTTACCCTTCAGAACGATCGACTCGAGCTGCAGCTGCACGTGATACGTCTTGTTGAACCGCTTGTAGTAGCGCACGTAGGCCGCCATCATCGGGAGCGACGTCAAATCCTGGCGCGTCAGACCCTGGTAGCGATCTCTCAGGCGTGCTTCGGTTTCGCGCTTTCGATCGGCGAGCCGACCGGATTCGCCCGAGTCCGCGACACCTGAAAGCTCCAGCAGGCCGATCGCGGCGCCGGGATGCGCCGCCCGCCAGGCGTCCGTCGCCGAAATCGCGAGCACGACCGCTCAGTACCCGCGAAGCGGCCGCAGCAACAGCAAGAGCGCGCCGCCGAACACCAGCGCCTCGACCATGGTGGCCGCGAACAGCGCGATCCGCGGCGGGCGGTCCGGCGCGAAGAGCCCCGAGAGCAGGAAGGTGACGCCGAACAGCGGCGCCACGATGGTCCTCAGCAGCGCCAGACCCCCCAGGAGCTGGATGGTCGAGCCCGGAGCGGCGGTCTGGTCCGCGAGATAGACGAGCAGCGCGGCCACACCCGTGGCGCCGAGGGCCAGCGCCGAGCCGGCGAGCACACGCCAGAGCGTGGGATAGGGTCTCAAGAAGTAGAGTGCGGCCGCGGTTGCCGGCACCGCGGCGACACCGAACACCACCAGGAAGAGCACGCTGTCGCCGAAGGCCAGCATCCCGTCGGATCCCGGACCGCCCGCCGCGACCATGTGGATCATGACCGCCGCCGACGCGATCGCAAAGGCGCCGACGTATCCGATCGTCACGAGCCCGAGCTTCGCCGGCGCTCTCACGACTCGTGCATCGTCTGAACCAGGATCTTCCAGGCCCCGCCGCGCCGATGCAGGTTGTAGGAAAACGTCGTCTTCCACAGGAGCTCCGCGCACGCGCCGTTGTACGCCCACTGAACGGTCGCCAGCGCGCTGTCGGCGCCGAGCGGCTGGACGTCGATCGCGAGGGGCTCGCCGTAGGTGAAGCCGCGCGCCCGGTAGCTCTCGGCGACCTCGGTGAAGAGCCGCTCGGTGTCCTCGCGCGTCTGGTTCACCCGGACGACGCCCGTCCGCACCGTCACGCAGGGCTCCCAGTAGAATTCGGCGATGGCGGTCGGGCCGAGCCTGAAGGCATCGCCATAGGCGTGGATGAGCTTCGTGATCTCGTCGCGCATGGCGTGGGCGACCGCTGCCGCGGACCTCAGATCAGCGTGCAGGCCTCGTCGAAGTCGAGGCGCGGAAGCTTCGCCATCACCTTCGACGAATCACCGTGGCCCAGGTTGCACAAGAAGTTCGATTTGACCCGCCCGTCGGGAAAGAACTCGGCGTCGACCTTCGCGTTGTCGAAGCCGGACATGCCGCCGACGTCGAGCCCCACCGCGCGGGCCGCCAGCATGAAGTAGGCGCCTTGCAAGGTGCCGTTGCGGAACGCGACCGTCTCGGCCAGCTTCGCGTTGGCCTCGTAGGGGTTCTTCATCTCGGGCCGGTGCGGGAAGAGCTTGGGCAGATGCTCGTAGAAGCGCGTGTCGTAGCCGATGATCGCGGTCACCGGCGCCGCCTTGGTCTTGTCGACGTTGCCGGGCGACAGCGCCGGGATGAGGCGCGCCTTGGCCTCGGGCGTGCGGACGAACAGGATGCGGGCAGGGGACGAGTTGGCGCTCGTCGGGCCGGATCGCATGATCCGGTAGATCGCCCGGAGCTGGTCGTCGCTGACCGGCGTCGGGAGCCAGCCGTTCTGCGTCCGGGCGTTGAGGAACAAGAGATCGAGGGCCTTGTCGTCGAGCGTCACGTGTCGCTCCTCCTGCGCGCTGTCAGCGCGTCTTCGCGTCCTGGATCGCCTGCCACACGCGTTCGGGCGTCGCCGGCATGTCGAGCTGGCGCACGCCGACCGATGCCAGCGCATCGATGACGGCGTTCATCACCGCCGGCAGCGCGCCGACCGTGCCGGCCTCGCCCGCGCCCTTGACGCCCAGCGGATTGAGCTTGGTCGGCACCGGATTGCTCTCGATGTGCATGTCGGGGAAGTCGTCGCCGCGGGGCATCGCGTAGTCCATGAACGAGGCGGTCAAGAGCTGGCCCGACTCGCGGTCGTACACGACCTGCTCCATCAGCGCCTGGCCCACGCCCTGCGCCACGCCGCCGTGGATCTGCCCCTTGAGCGTCACCGGATTCACGACGGTCCCCACGTCGTCGACGATCGAGTACGCGACGATCGCGACCGCGCCCGTGTCGGGATCGACCTCCACTTCGCAGACGTGGCAGCCGTTGGGCCAGGTGCCTTGCTTGGGCGAGAAGGTCCCGGTCTCGTAGAGCCCCGGCTCGACGCCCGGCGGGAGCTGGTTGGGCTGGAAGGCGGCGCGCGCGACCTCCTTGAGCGCGACGGCCCGGTCCGTGCCGACGACGCCGAACTTGCCGTCGGTGAACGTCACGTCCGCCTCGGCCGCCTCGAGCAGGCGCGCCGCGATCTTCTTGCCCTTGGTGACGACCTTGTCGGCGGCCATCCACAACGCGGTACCGCCGATCACGGTCGAGCGCGAGCCCATCGTGCCCATGCCGAACGCGACCCGATCCGTGTCGCCGTCGACGTACAGCACGTCGGCCGGGTCGAGACCGAGCCGCTCGTTGAGGATTTGCTTGAAGGTCGTCTCGTGGCCCTGGCCCTGGTTCTTCGAGCCCATCAGGATGGTGGCGCTGCCGCTCGGCGCGAAGCGGATCTCGGCGAACTCGGGCTGAGGCCCGGCGGCCTGCTCGATCGGATTGACCACGGCGAGCCCGCGCAGCTTACCGCGCCGGCGCGACTCCTCGCGGCGCACGGCGAAGCCGGCGACGTCGGCGAGCTTCAGGCCTTTTTCCATGTTGGCTGGAAAATCGCCGCAGTCGTAGGTGGCGCCGAGCGGGTTCTTGTACGGCATGGCCGAGGTCGGGACGAGATTCTTGCGCCGGAGCTCGACCGGGTCGACGCCGAGCTCGCGCGCGGTGTCGTCGATCAGCCGCTCGAGCACGTAGGTCGCCTCGGGGCGCCCCGCGCCGCGGTACGGCGCCGTCGAGTTCGTGTTGCTCATGACGCAGCTGACGTGCACGTAGGCGGCCTCGAACTTGTACACGCCGACCAAGGTGATCACGTTGCTGAACGTCGCGAGCAGGTTGCGGTCCGAGGAGACGTACGCGCCCACGTTGGCCAGGGTGTGCACGCGCATCCCGAGGAAACGCCCGTCGGCGTCGAGCGCCAGCTCGGCCTCGGTCACGTTGTCGCGCGCGTGCTCGTCGGCCATGATCGCCTCGCGCCGCTCGCACTGCCATCGCACGGGGCGCCCGAGCTTGCGCGCGGCCCAGAGCACCAGCTTGTGCTCAGGGTACTGCCAGCCCTTGGTCCCGAAGGCGCCACCGATGTCGCCGGCGACCACGCGGATCTTGTGCTCGGGGACCTTGAAGATGCTGCTGGCCAGCGCGTTGCGCACGCGATGCGGGTACTGGACGTCGGCGTAGAGCGTGTAGCGGTCCTCGTGCGGATCGTAGACGCCGAGAGAGCCGCGCGGCTCCATGAACTGCGCGTGCACCCGGGTGATCACGTAGCGCCGGCGGACGATCCGATGCGCCCGGGCGAAGACCGCCTCGGTCGCGGCCTTGTCGCCCGATTCGAAGATGCTGCTGACGTTGTCGGGGCACTCGTCCCAGACCGGCGCCGCGCCGGGCCGGGTCGCGTCCGCGGTGGCCGTCACCGAGGGCAGGGGCTCGTAGTCCACCTGGACGAG
>DATEMW010000011.1:0-17919 GCA_035275385.1 Candidatus Methylomirabilota bacterium
GTCGTCTACCGCGCGCCGGCTCCCTACTACCGGCCCGTCTACCACGCGCCGGCGCGGGTGATCGTCGTCGAGAAGCGCGTCGTCGTTCCCGGCCGCGGCTTCGTCCCGCCGGGTCACGTTCGTCACGGCCACGGCCGTGACTGGCGCTAGCGCCTAGCTCATTCAGAGGCGCGCCTCGGCCGGCGGGGCCCCAGCCCCGCAACGGCCTGCGGCGCGCCCTACCAACGCCGGGACCCGACCTAGATCTCGAGGAAGCGCTGCTGAATGGTCGGGTCCCGGCGGAGCTCCGCCGGAGTCCCCTCGAACTGAATCTGCCCCTGATCCATCACGTACACGCGGTGTGAAAGAGCCAGGGCGACCTCGAGGGTCTGCTCGACCAGGAGAATCGTCGTGCCGCGCTTGTTGATCGCGGCGAGGATCTCGGTGAGATTCTGCACGAGCAGCGGCGCCAGCCCTTCCGTCGGCTCGTCGACGAGCATCACCGCCGGCCGGCTCACCAGCCCGCGCGCGATGGCGAGCATCTGCTGCTCGCCGCCCGACAGAAAGCGCCCGCGGTGCGCGATGCGCTCGCGCAGCCGGGGGAAATAGCCGAACACCTCGTCCAGCACCTCGCTGCCGCCGTTCGGCCTGGCTCCGGCGATCATCCCGAGCCGCAGGTTTTCCAGCACGGTCAGGTTCGGCAGCACGCGGCGCTCCTCGGGGATCCACGCGATCCCGCGCTGCGCGACTTCGTGCGTGCCGAGCGCGGTGATGTCCTCGCCCCGCAGCCGCACCCGACCGCGCCGGGCGCGCACGATGCCCATGATGGAGCGCAAGGTGGTGGTCTTGCCGGCGCCGTTGCGCCCGATGAGCGTGACGACCTCGCCCTCGCCGACCGTCAGCGACACCCCCTGCAGGATGTGCGCTTCGCCGTAGTAGGTGTGGACGTCCTCGAGGACCAGCAAGCTCACCGGCCGGCTCCGAGATAGGTCTGCTGCACGCGCGGGTTCGCGCGGATCGCGTCCGGCGTGCCCTCGGCGAGCACCTGGCCCTGGTGGAGCACGGTGATGCGGTCCGAGATGCCCATCACCACTTTCATCTTGTGCTCGACCAGCACGACCGTGCGTCCGGCGGCGAGCTCGCGGATCAAATGCATCGTCTCGTCGGTCTCCTCGGGGCTCATGCCCGCGGTGGGCTCGTCGAGCAGCAGCAGGATCGGATTGGATGCCAGCGCGATGCCGAGCTCGAGGTGGCGCTTCTCGCCGTGGGACAGGTGCGCCGCGAGCATGTCGACTTTGTCGCCGAGCCCGACCGATTTCAAGGTGGCGACGGCGCGGTCGCGCACGTCGGAGAGCCCGTCGGCGCGCGACCAGAAGTTGAACGAGCGCGCGTAGCCCTGCACGGCGACGCGCACGTTCTCGAGCACGGTCAGGTGCGGGAAGACGTTCGTGATCTGGTAGGACTTCGCGATGCCGAGCCGCGCCGTCGCGTGCTGGGGCAAGCCCGTGATGTCGACGCCGTTGAACCAGATGCGGCCGGAGCTCGGGACCGTCTCGCCGGAGATCAGCCGGAAGAACGTCGTCTTGCCGGCGCCGTTGGGGCCGATGATCGAGAGCAGCTCGCCCCGCCGCACGGTCACGTCGACGTCGGACACCGCGAGCAGGCTCCCGTATGCGCGCGTCAGACGCTCGGTGCGCAGCAGAACGGCGTCGGGCATAGCGCGAGATAGCACGCCGGGTTTTGCCGTGTCAAGGCATCGAGCGTGTGCTATCGTGCCGCGCGAACATGGCCTCCCACGTCGTGCCGACGAAGTGGAAGAGCGGAATGATCGAGGTCGGCGCCAAGGTCTTCGCCTACGTCCAGGCCTCGGGGATCGATCCGACCGGCGACACGGGCGTCGCCAACTCCGGGCTCATCGTCGGGCCCTCGGCGGCGGTCGCGGTGGATGCGCTGATGGTCCCGTCGATGACGAAGCGGCTCGTGACGGCCATCAAGAAGACCACGCGCAAGCCGGTCGCCCAGCTCATCAACACTCACCACCATCTGGACCACACCGGCGGCAACCGGTTCTTTCGCGGCGCCACGATCGTCGCGACCGAGAAGTGCCGGGCCGAGCTGGCGCCCGGATTTCCGCCCGTGCCGCTGCTGCAGCGGTTCATGCCGAAGTTCGCCGCGGAGTTCCCGAAGCTCCAGGTGGTGCTGCCGACGGTGACGTTCGAGGACCGCATGGTCCTGCACGACGGCGAGCGCGAGATCCAGCTCTGGCATCCGGGCTTCGCCGCCCACACCGCCGGAGACGCGGTCGCGTACCTGCCCAAAGAGCGGATCCTGTTCGCGGGGGACATCGCGTTCCTCTACGTGACACCGCTGGCGTTCCAGGGCCACGTCGGCAACTGGATCAAGGCGGCCGATCGCCTGATGCGCTTCGACGCGGACGTCATCGTGCCGGGCCACGGCCCCGTCGGCACCAAGAAGGATCTCAAGCACATGCGCGACTATCTCGCGCTGGTGCGCCGCGAGGCCAAGCAGCGGTTCGACGCCGGCATGCCGGCGGAGGCGGCCGCCGCGGACATCAAGCTCGGCGTCTACGCGTCGTGGAGCGACGCCGAGCGGATCCTGCCGAACGTGATGCGCTGCTACCAGGAGTTTCGCAACGAGCTGGACCAGCCGATGGATCTGCCGCGCATGCTGGCGGGGATGGAGCGCCTGCGCGGTCGAGCCTCGTCGCACGCCTGCGTCTGATCGCCGCGCGGCCGCGTATCGCCTCGCGGCGCGAGCCGGCGCGGCTAGCTCCGGCCGGACAGCTCCTTGCGCACCAGCTCGGCGCCCGCGGCCAGCGCCGTGATCTTCTGGTTGCACATGTAGCGCGGCGACCAGCCGAAGCCGCAGTCGGGGTTCACGGTCAGCTTCTCGGCCGGGCACACCTGGAGCACGCGCCGGATGCGCGCGGCGACCTCGTCGACGGTGTCCTGGCTGAACCCCTTCACGTCGATGACCCCGGCGCCGAGCTCGCGGCCCTCGCCGTATTTCTTCCACAGGTCGACCTCGCTGAGCTCGCGGCCGGCGAACTCGAGCACGAACTGGTCGGCGCGCGCCTTCAGGAGCCCCGGGAAGTACGGCTCGTATGAGCGGCTGAAGCGCGAGCGGCCGAAGCGATTGCCGAAGCAGATGTGGAAGGCCAGCTTCACGTTGATGCCGGTGGTGGCCAGGTTGAAGAGCCGGGCCATCTCCTCACCGGACACGTTGCCGCGCGCGGGCTCGTCGAGCTGGATGAAGTCCGCGCCCGCCGCGACGAGGCCTCGGAGCTCGGCGTTGATGACCTCGGCGAAGCGCTCGGCGACGTCGACGACGCCCTTGTACATCTTGCCTGGATGGATGCGCGAGCCGAAGGTGAGGGGGCCGGCGCAGGTCGCCTTCACGTGCCGCTGGGTGTGCGCCCGGAGATACCCGAACTCCTTCACGATGCCGAGGCCGCCGCTCGGCGTCTCGATGCGTCCGACCGCCTCGTAGCGCGTCTGCTGATCGTAGCCCCACGGGCCGGCCTTGCGCCGCACCGGCAGGGGCTCGATGCCCTTGATGATCGCGTAGTAGGAATCGACGTAGCCGTCGAGCCGGCGGACCTCGCCGTCGGTGATGATGTCGATCCCCGCCCATTCCATGTCACGGATGGCCGTGTTGGCGGCGTCGTCGAACATCTCGTCCATATCGCCCGGGCCGAAGTCGCCCTGCTCGAACGCCTTCACCGAGGCGAACCACCAGCTGGGTTTTCCGTGAGAGCCCACGACCGCGGTCGGGATCAGGGGCAACGTCATCGCGAAGGTCCTCCGATTATCCGCGAAACGCTCGCGTCGCGCCAGGCGTCTTCGGGAGCGCCGGCGAAGATGATCTCGCCGCGCTCGATCACGTAGAGCCTGGTGGTGTACTCGGGTACGTGGTGGATGTTCGACTCGGCGATCAGGATCGCCCGGCCGAGTCCGGTGATCGCGGCGATACCGGCGCTCACGGCCGGGATGATCGCGGGCGAGAGCCCCTCGAACGGCTCGTCGAGCAAGAGCATCTCCGGATCGAGCGCCAGCGCGCGCGCGATCGAGAGCATCTTGCGCTCGCCGCCGCTCATCTGCGGGCCCTTGCGCGCCGTGTAGCGGCGGAGCACGGGGAAGACGCCGTAGGCCAGCTCGATGCGCTCGGCGGCGGGGCGGCCGCCGCGCCGGGTCCACGTCGCGATCTCGACGTTCTCGCCGACGGTCAGGTCGGCGAAGATCCCCGAGTCTTCCGGCGCCCAGCCGAGCCCGCGCATGGCGATCTCGTGGGTGCGGCGGCCATGGATCGGCTCTCCGCGGAACTCGATCGAGCCCGCGCGCGGTCTGAGATAGCCCATGATCGTTCTCAGGGTTGTCGTCTTGCCCGATCCGTTGCGGCCGACCAGGCACACGACCTCGCGCGCGCCCACCTCGAGCGACACGCCGCGCAGGATATGGCTCGACTGGATGAACACGTCGACCTTCGACACGGTCAGCATGCGGGAGCCCGCGAGACGCCGGCCTTCCGGCCGACGACGGTGTCCATCACGCGCTGGTCCGCGCGAATTGCGGCGGGCGCCGCGTCGGCCAGCACCTTGCCCTGATGGAGCGCGAAGATCCGGTCGGAGTAGCCGAACACGATGTCCATGTCGTGCTCGACCTGGACGATCGCCTTGAGGCCGACCCGCCTCGACGCCGTCACCAGGGTGTCCATGATCGCGGTCTTGTCGGCGGTGCTCACACCCGACGTCGGCTCGTCGAGCAGGATGATCTCGGGCTTGAGCGCGAACGCGGAGGCGACGTCGAGGAGCTTCTTGTCCCCTTGCGGCAGCTGTCGCGCCGGCACGTGGCGCTCGTCGCCCAGACCAAAGAGCTCGGCGACCTCGAGCGCGCCTTCCTGGACTTCGCGGTCACGCGCCAGCGAGGCGAAGAAGCGGCGCCCGCGGCCGAGCCGCGCGACGACGGCCGCTTGCAGGGTCTCGAGCACCGTGAGATCGGGAAACACCTGGACGAGCTGGAACGAGCGGGCCACGCCGAGCCTCGCCAGGCTCGCCGGCGGAAGGCCGGTGACCTCGTGGTCTCTCACGCGCACGCTGCCCGCGCTCGGCCGCGTGACGCCGGTCAGAATGTTGATCAAGGTCGACTTGCCCGCGCCGTTCGGACCGACGATCGAGACGAACTCGCCCGCGTCGACCTCGAGGCTCACGTCGTCGAGCGCGAGGAAATCACCGTAGAGCTTGGTGAGGCCGCTCGCCCGGAGAATCATGCGCGCGCGGCCGGCGCCGCGCGGCGGCGGGACACGAGGCCCAGGAGCCCCTCCGGCGCGACGATCACGATGAGGGCCAGCATGGCGCCGAAGATCAGCCGCCAGTAGGGCACGACCGACATCACCCAGTTCTGCAGATAGATGAACACGAACGCGCCGACCACCGGGCCGAAGAAGCTCGTGAACCCGCCGAGGAGCGTCATGAACACGATGTTGCCCGAATGGGTCCAGTACGCGAGGGTCGGATCGACGTTCCCGGTCGGCGGGCCGAGCAAGGCGCCGCCGACCGCGGCGTAGATCGCCGAGATCACGAACGCGTAGAACCGATAGCGCGTGACGCCGATCCCGAGCGTCTCGGCCTTCGTGGGATTGTCGCGAATCGTCTTCAGGCAGAGCCCGAACGGCGAGTGGACGATGCGCCACATCGCGAGCGCGGCCAGCGCCAGGACGGCCAGCGAGTAGTAATAGTACGGGCCGACCAGATAGTCGATCTTCGGCATCGCGTCGAGGCGGAGGCCGAGCAGCGTCGGGCGCAGGAACGGCATGCCCTCGTCGCCCCCGGTGAGGCGATAGAACTTCAGCACGAAGGTGTAGAACACCATCCCGAAGGCGAGCGTGAGCATCCCGAAATAGATCTTCACGTAGCGCACGCAGAGCGCCGCGATCGGCGCGGCCACCAGCGCCCCGAGCGCGCCGGCCGCGATCAAGATCAGCTCGAGCGAGCGGATCTTGGCGTGCGTCGTGAGGAACGCGCCGGTGTAGGCGCCGAGCCCGATGAACAGCGCGTGGCCGAACGAGACCAGGCCCGTGTAGCCGAACAGGAGATTCAGCCCGAGCAGGACGACCGCGTACGCCATGAACGGCAGCATGAGCAGCGCGTGGTACGTCGAGACCACGAGCGGCGCGGCGGCGATCGCGGCGACGGCCAGGACGACCGCGGCGGCGCCCATCACGCCTCGGCCGCGCCGAACAGGCCGCGCGGGCGGACGACCAGCACGGCGATCACGATGAGGTAGATCAGCAGCATCTCGAGCTCGGGGTACACCGAGATCGCGATCGCGCGCAGGATGCCGACGGCCAGCGCGCCCACGAAGGCCCCGCGCATCGAGCCGAGCCCGCCGATGACGACCACCGCGAAGGCCTCGACGATCAGCTCGATCCCCATCTCGCTCATCGCGGCCGTCGCCGGGATCACGAGCGCGCCGCCGAGCGTGCCGAGCATCGTGCCGAGCGTGAACACCTTCGCGTAGACGCGCCGCATGTCGACCCCGAGCGCTTCGGCCATGTCGCGGTTGTCGGCGGTGGCGCGGATGATCCGGCCGAACGCGGTGCGCGTGAGCAGCCAGCCGATCGCGAGCGCGATGACAAGGCTCGCCAGGATCACGATCAGGTTGTAGACCGGCGCCGTGGCGCCGAGGACGCGGATCTGGCCGTAGGCCAGATAGAGCCCGCCGGTGGAGCGCGGCGACGTGCCCCAGGTCATGCGGATCGCGTCCTCCATGACCAGCACGACCGCGAAGGTCATCAAGAGCTGGAACGTCTCGTCGCGATCGTAGACGAAGGAGAGGAGCCCGCGCTCGACCACGAGGCCGACGACGCCGACCGCCAGGCCGGCCAGCACGAGCGGCACGATGAAGAGAGCCGGCGGCCCGCCGGCGCCCACGTACCAGCCGACCGCCGACACGCCCGCGTACGCGCCGAGCGCGTAGAACGAGCCGCAGGCGAGGTTGAAGATCTTCTGCACGCCGAAGACGACTTGCAGTCCCGCGGCGACGAGGAACAGGACGGCGGCGTGAAAGAGGCCGCCGAGCAGGACGTTGACGACGTGGGCGGTCAGACTTTCCAGCCGGCGATCCAGTCGAAGAGCTTCGTGCCCGCGGGCTTCATCGCCTGCTTCGTCGAGACGGTCTCGATCGGGTTGATCGTCACGAAGTCGTACGCGTTCCTGTGCGTCGTGATCCCTTGATAGAAGTTGCACATCTGGACGTGGTCCTCACGCCAGCTGCGCTTGCCCGAGAGCGATTCGATCTCGAGCCCTTCGAGCGCCTTCACGACCTGCGTCTTCTCCGGCCACTTCTTGCTGGATCCGGCGGCCTTCTCGACGGCCACCTTGTACGATTCGGCGTTGAAGAACGCGTGGTCGCACTCGTAGGGCGGATACTCGTTGTACTTCGCCTTGTACTCGCGCACGAACTGCTTGAGGAGCGGGCTCGCCTTGGGGTCGTCGAAGTACATCGTGTTGTAGCCGAGCAGGAGCCCTTCGGGCGTGAACTCCTTCTTCAACGAGTCGTGCACGCCGCCGGCGGTCGTGAAGACGCCCTTCATGGTCTTGAAGAGGCCCACCGCCGCCGCCTGCTTCATGATGATCGTCGCGTCGCCCGACCAGAACGAGCACATCAGGAGGTCGGCCTTCGACTGCTGGATGGCCGCGATGTGCGAGGTGAAGTCGGTCACGCCGAGCTTGGGGAACAGCTCGAGCACGAACTTCACGTCCGGGATGTAACGCTTCAGCACGGCCTGGTACGACTCCCAGCAGTCGTGGCCGTACGAGTAATCGTTGCCGATGCCGGCGACGGTCTTGATGCCCTTGAAGTACTTCGGCGTCAGGATGCCGGCCACGATCGCCTCGACCTCGTTGTCGACGCTCTTGAACGCCCATTTGGGATTGGGCATCGTTTCTTCGACGCCCTTCTGGGTCGTGCCGTCCCAGGAGAGCCACGGCGTGCCGAGGTCCTCCGCGACCGGTCCGAGCGCGAGCGTGACGCCCGTCGAGATGCCGCCCAGGACGGCCTCGACCTGATCGTGCAGAATGAGCTTTCGGTAGCGCTCGACCGTGTCCTTGGGATTCGACTCCTCCTCGACGACCAGCTGGACCTGCCGCCCGAGGATTCCGCCGGCCTTGTTCGTGCGCTCGGCCCACCATTCGGTGCCGCGAAGTCCCGCCGCGCCGACCGGGGCGGCCACGCCGGCGCGGATCGTCAGGACGCCGATCTTCACCGGGCCTGTCGCTTGAGCCGACACGGGTGGCCCGTCGAGCCGGGCGGCTGCGGCCGCGCCGGCTCCGGCGCCGAGGAGCTTCAGGAACTGTCGTCGTGAGCGGGGAGTGGACGTCATCGTGAGGCTCCTCGTGTCATGCGCGACGGTCGACACGATCTAGGCGAGGCCCAGGCGGCGGCGCGCCAGGCGCGTGCCCGCGACCAGGCGCTTGAGCTTCTCGAACGCGACCCAGCGGGGCACCGGGAAGAATCCGCAATCGGGCACCGCCGACAGCCGCTCGACTGGAATGAACTTGGCGCAGAGCTCGAGACGCTCGGCCACGTCTTCCGGACTCTCCATGTAGAACGACTTCACGTCGACGACGCCGCACGCCACGTCGCGGTCGACGCCGACCTCTTTCCACAGCTCGATCTCGGCCATCTCGCGGTTGGCGTACTCGAAGACGAACTGCTGGCACCGCGTCTCCAAGAGCGCCGGGAACATCCAGCGATACGACCGCTTGCCGCGCGGGCGCGACAAGAGATTGCCAAAGCACACGTGATAGGCGATCCGCGCGCGGACGCCCTCGACGCAGGCGTTGAACATCTTGACGTACTCGCCGATCTGCCCCGGCACGATCGCGGCCGACGGCTCGTCGATCTGGATGTAGTCGGCCCCGGCGTCGACCAGCGCCCGCAGCTCGGCGTTGATCGCCGGGACGAAATCCCAGCAGAGCGCCAGGCGGTCGTTGTCGTACGCGTCGCCGGGCCTGAGCTGCACGTGGATCGACAGAGTGACCGGCCCGGGGCAGGTCGCCTTCACGGGCTTGTCGGTCTGGGTCTTCAGATATCGAAACTCGTCGACCACGCCGAGTCCGCGCGGCACCGTGATCCGCCCGCGCGGGCGGTAGCGCGGCGCCGAGTCGTACGCGTAGAGCCCGGTCTTGCGGAGCGGCTCGACCGGCTCGAGGCCGTCCATCTTCGCGTAGAACGTCTGGACGAAGAAGTAGCGCCGCATCTCGCCGTCGCAGATGACGTCGACGCCGGCGCGCTCCTGGTCGCGGATCGCGAGCTGGGTCGCGTCGTCGAACGTCTCCTTCGCGTCGGTCTGGCCGTAGTCGCCGGCCTTGATGCGGTCGAGCGCGGTCCAGAACCAGCCCGGGAAGCCGTGGCTGCCCATCACGTGAGTCGGAATCGGCGGCAGGGAGGTGGCGGTCACGCGCTGTTGTTTATCAGAGGGCCTCGCCCTTGGCAATGGCGGCACGGCACGTCCCGAGCGCCAGCGCGACTGGACGCAAGTCCGGGACGCGTTCGACCTTGCGTCTGGGTGAGTTTGGCCGCGAATGGGCCGTGAGTTCCGGAATTTGTTGGAGAAATGCGTTCGGGACCGCACGGTATGATAAGACTATCCGCCATGCAGGTGCGCTTTTGGGGCACGCGTGGGTCGATCGCCGCGCCCGGGCCGAACACGGCCCGGTATGGCGGAAACACCTCCTGCGTCGAGGTGAGGGCCTCCGACGGCACCGTGATCATCCTCGACTGCGGCACCGGGGCCCGCGAGCTGGGCCTGCACCTGGCCCAGACGATGCCGCATCCGATTCGCCTGCACCTCTTCATCGGCCACACCCACTGGGATCACATCCAGGGCTTTCCGTTCTTCGTCCCCGCGTTCCTGCCCGGATCCGAGCTCAACATCTACGCGCCGCTCGGCTTTCAGCGCGGGCTCGAAGAGGCGATGGCCGGCCAGATGGAGTACTCGTACTTCCCGGTGAAGATGCGCGATCTGCGCTCGCGCATCCACTTCACCGAGCTCGACGAGGGATTCTTTCGGGTCGGCGGCGTGCTGGTCGAGACGCAGTTCCTGAACCACACCGCGCCCACGATCGCGTACCGGATGACCAGCGACGGCGCGACGATCGCCTACGCGACCGACCACGAGCCGTTCTGGAACGCCTCGGGCCGGGTCTCGCAGCATCCGGGTGACGAGCGGCACATCGCCTTCCTCAAGGGCGCGAATCTCGTGATCCACGACGCTCAGTACACCGACGCGGAGTACCGCGACAAGGTCGGCTGGGGGCACTCGAGCCTCGAGTACGCCGTCGACGTCGCCCTGGCCGCCGGCGTCGAGCGCCTGGTGCTCTTCCATCACGATCCCGCGCACGACGACGCGACGATGGAGCGCATGGAGGCGGCCGCGCGCGCCCACGTCGGCCGGCGCGGTCAGGCGCTCGACGTCCTGGCGGCGCGCGAGGGCCTCGAGCTCTCGGTTCGCGGCATCAGCGCGGTCCCGGACATGGCGGAGGCCTCCGCGCTGCAGCACCGGCAGATCATCGGCGGCCGCGTGCTGCTGGTGAGCGCGAACGAGCCGGAGGTCGCCGAGATCGAGGAAGTCCTCGGCGACGATGGGCTGGTGTTCCTGCGCGAGCCCGACGTGCGCAGCGCGCTCTCGCGGGGTCCCGAGCTCTTGCCCGACATCGCGATCATCGACCGTGATGTCCTCGACGGCGACGGCGACGCGGTGCTCGACGTGCTGCGCGACCGGCTGGGACGGCGCAACTTTCCGATCGTCGTGCTCGCCGACAGCTCGATCCCGCCCGACGCCGTGTATCGCGGCGAGGCCTCGTGGACCGACTATCTCTCGAAGCCGTTCAGCCCCCCAATGCTGAGAACCCGGGTGCGCGCGTGGCTCGCGCGGACCTTGATGGTCTTCGACCCGGTCGACCGCGTCCTGCCGCGCGGGGAGCCGACGGCGACCCTCGGCGATAGCCGAAGCCGGCGCTCGAGCCTGCTCGCCGCGCTGCCGCTCTTCAGAACGCTCAGCGCCGAGCAGCGCGACCTCCTCCTGGCCGCCGCGACCGAGCAGTCCTTCACGGCCGGCCACGTGCTGATCCGCGAGAACGACCCGCCCGATCGCGTGTTCATCATCCTGAGCGGCCGGGTGCGCGTGCTCGAGGTCGCGCCCGATTCGCCGGTCGAGCTGATCGTGGGTGAGCTCGGCGAGGGCGAGATCCTCGGCGAGCTCAGCGTGCTCCGAAACCAGCCGCGCTCGGCAACGGTCGTCGCGGTCGAGCGGACGCACTGCCTCGTGATCCCCCAGACCGAGTTTCTCCGGGTGCTCCAGGGCTCGGCGGAGCTGGCGGTCTCGATGCTGCGCATGCTCGCGGGCCGGCTCTACGAGACTGACCGGCGCCTGTCGCGCTTCGCCCCCGATCCGGTCACGGGCCTGGCGGGCCGCCGCGCCTTCCACGACCAGTACCGGCGGCTCGCCGCCGTCGCGCGGCGCCGCAAGACCGGCGCGCTCCTGCTCATGGTCGACGTACTGCAGCTGCGGGCGATCAACGACCGCTTCGGCTACGGCGTGGGCGACGACGTGCTGCGGACGGTCGCCGACGCGCTGGTCGAGGCCACGCGCACGACCGACCTGATCGTGCGCCATGGCGGCGACGAGTTCGTCGTGTTCTTTCCCGACGCGGCGTCCGAGGACATCGAAACGGTCATGACGAGGGTCAACGAGAAGATCAAGGGCCTCTCGGGCAAGCGCGGAATCCCGGTCCCGATCACGTGCAGCTTCGGCGTGGCCTACGCGCAGTCGCCCCCCGAAAGCGCCGAGGATCTCTTGCGCGTGGCCGACCAGGACATGGTCCGCCGCAAGCGGTAGCCGCCTACTTCTTCTTCCGGCTCGCGAACTCCCGGATCAGCTCCCGCGCCGCCGGGCTCGTCCTGAGCGCCGCGGCGTAGCCTTCGGCTTCCCGGCCCGGCGCGCCGGACCGAATCGCCGCCACGATCTCTTTCGTGGCCGCCAGCCCGCTCCGCGGCGACCGCGCGATCTCGCCGGCGAGTGTGCTGACGCTCGCCTCCAGGGTGGGCGGCGCGACCACCCGGTTGACGAGACCGATCCGGAGCGCCTCGGCCGCGTGGATCGTGCGGCCCGTGAGCAAGAGGTCGCGCGCGTGGCCGCCCGCCACCACGTCGAGGAGCCGCTCGATCCCGTACGCCGGCGGAAAGCCGAGCGTCACCTCCGGCAGGCCGAAGCGCGCGCGATCGGACGCCACGCGCAGGTCCTGCGCGATCGCCAGCATGAGACCGCCGCCCAGCGCGTAGCCGTCGACCGCGGCGATCGTCACCTGGGGCAGGCTCGAAAAGCGCCGCATGATCGCCGCGTGGCGCCGGGCGAGCGTCTCCGCATCCTCGGACGACACCGTTTCCATCTCCTTGATGTCGTTCCCCGCGCAGAACGCGCGGCCGCGGCCGGCCAGCACCAGAACCCGCGCGCCGTCCATCGCGGCCACGCGCTCGAGGGCTGCTTCGAGCGCGCCCGTCAGCTCGCGGTTGAGCGCGTTCAGCGCCTCCGGGCGGTTGAGCCGGAGCCAGGCGACGCCGTCGCCGGCGTCAAGCTCGACGATCGGATCCGGGGCCATCGGGGCGATGTCTGCCGAGCACGAGCGCGAGGGAGGCGGCGGCGCCCAGCGCGATGCCGGCGGCCGCGGTGACGGCGAGCGGCCAGAAGTCTGTTCTAAAAAATGGCAGCGCAAAGAACGGCGACCGGCCGGCGCTCGGCTTGATGCGGCCGTCGAGCAGGCCCTCGACGAGCTCCATCGTCTCTGCCATCAGCACCTCGGACGCCGCCCGGGCGAACGCCGGATCGGCCAGCGCCGGGTGGCCAACGTAGCCCTGGCCGCCGTTTCGAAGCGGAAAGTTGGGCATGGCCTTCGCGGGCAGCGAGTAACGCGCCGGCGGAAGCGTGCGATACGACTGGTCGACGAGATCGGGGCGGATCAGCAGCATCAGCGACGTTTCCCACCAGCCGCCATGCGCGTCCTCGGCGAACGCGCGCCGTTCGGCATCCGAAAGCGGCCGTCCGAGCTCGGCCTCGATCTTGTCGACGTAGCGGCCTCGCAGGAACTCCCAGGCCAGATGGCCGGACACCGACGCCATCATCACGCGGTGGCGGCGGGTGACGATCGCCGAGGCTTCCTCGAGCGCCGTGAGGTGCCCGGGGCCGCCGTGGCCGTTGGCGACGAGAATGTAGCGAAAGCCCGCGCGGGCCAGCGAGCGCCCGTAGTCCACGACCGCGTCGCGCACGACCCGCTGCCGGACGCTCACGGTGCCCACCGCGTCGAACGTGAACGAGCCGAGCGGCAGGGTGGGGGCGAGCAGCGCGGTCCAGCCGGGCCGAGCGCCGATGAGCCGCGCGCTCAGCGCCTCGGCGAAGTGGCGCGCCGCGATCGCGTCGACGCCGACCGGCAGATGCGGCCCGTGCTCCTCGAGCGGGCTCACGGTCAGGACCACGACCGTGCGCGCACGGTCGAGCGCGTCGAGCGCGGGCGTGGACATCTCCTCCAGCAGGCGAACGCTCAAAACGAGCTTCCTTTCGTCGCGGTCAGGTAGTCGTTCTTGGCGTGCTCGAGCTCGGCAATGAGCGCCTGTCGCTCCGTCGTCAGACGCCGGGCCACGTGCTCGCGGGTCAGCGCGAGCGCGCCGAAGCGCAGCCGGCTCCGCAGGCGTCCGGCGCCGACCCAGTAGCGATAGGCGATCACGCCCGAGAGCGGCAGCGATATCAGGAAGATCAGCGCGACGGCGGGGCCGGCCATGCGCGTGACGATCCACGTCTCGAGGAACCAGAACAGCGGCAGCGCGATCATCGCGGTCAGAAACCGCCAGGTCGCGTAGTCGGTCTCCTTGCGCGACATGCGGCGCGCGACCCAGCGCGGGATCCAGTACGGCAGGAAGTTCACGGCCGCCCCGTACACGAAGAACGGGAAGCCGGCGATCGCCTCCCAGCCGCGGCGGATTCGCTGGCGCGGGCGCCGCCCCTCGAGCCGGGCGCGCACCGCCTCGTCCTTCACGCGGTACTCGGCGAGGAGCGCCCGGTAGCTCTGGATGCTCTGCCAGATGCGCTCGACACGCTCGGGGTCGCGCTGCTTGAAGTAGTTGGTCGAGTCCACGATCGCCCGCGAGAGCCGTACCAGATCGATCTGCCGCTCGGCGAGCCCGCGCTCTTCCTTGAGCTCACGCACGAGCTCGTCGCGGTAGAGCTCCTGGATCGCGTTCACGAGCCGGCTCTCGTCGATGCGCTCGACGTGCACCACCTCGGCCTCGATGCCCCACTGGATCGCGTCGGTCAGGGCCTCGACGGCCTTGACCGGGTCGCGCCGATACGCGTCGAGGTACGGCGTGACGGGGATCGCCGGGCCGAACGACACGAGGACCCGGCCGCGGAAGGACTTGCGCGCGTCGAAGTTCAGCCCGACGGGGATCACGCGCAAGGCGCCCGGCCGCTCGGCCTCGTAGCCGAGCGCCAGCCGCGCGGCGCCGGTCTTGATCCGCTGCACGCGCACCTCGGCGTGCGTGGTGCCCTCGGGGTAGATCGCAACCAGCCGGCCTTCGCCGAAGGCCCGGTAGCACGCCTCGAACGTGTCGGCATTCTTCTGCATCTTGTCGGGGTCGTCCTGCTTGCGGTAGACGGGAATGGCGCCGCACGCGAGGAGAAAACGCGCGACGAGGCCCTTCCTGAAGAGCGCCGCGGTGGCGAGATAGTGCACCTTGCGCGGCACGGCGCCGCCGACCAGCAGCGAGTCGATGAAGTTGTTGGGGTGGTTGATGCAGAGCAGTACCGGTCCGTCGGCGGGCACGCGCTCGGGGTGGCGGACGTCGACCGAGCGGAAGAAGAACCAGAGCCAGAAGCTCCCGACCGCGCGCACGGCGCGATAGAAACCGTCCATCGTGTCGTGCCGCGCGCCGGTGAGGGTGGCGCTCACGGAATGCGCGCGAAGCCTTCCATCAACCGTCGAGCCGTCCGGTAGACGGTGACGCGCTCGGCCCACGGGCCGCCGTCGCGCGGCCGCACCGCCGCGTCGATCGGCAGCACGCCCGACGGATGGCCAAGCCGGACGTCGTGACCGGCGGCGCCGACGCACTCGCGCACCACGGTGCCGTCGATCCGGGCGGCCACGCCCAGACACATCGCCACGGTGAGCGCGACCGCGCGGTGGCAGTTGCCCATCGAGATCACGCGCGCGATCAGATCGACCGTGTCGGCCGCGTGCTTGACACCGTCCAGCGCGGTGAACGCGGTCGGCGGCGCGACCATCGCGATCTTCGGCACCGCGGCGCTGCCGGGAATGCCCATCCGCCGGGCCGCTTCGACGCGGATCGCCTCGAGCCGCGCCGAGAGCGACCGATCGGCGTCGATCTCCTGCGGCGTCTCGGTGCCGGCGAGCCCGACGTCCTTCGCGCGGACGAACACGACGGGGTTCGTCGCGTCGACCAGCGAGGCGTCGATGCCGTCGATGGTGTCGCGCGGCGCGCCGGTCGGCAGCAGGCGGCCGGTGCCGGCGCCGCCCGGGTCGAGGAAGTCGAGCGCGATCCTGGCGCCGCGTCCGGCGACGCCGGCCAGCTCGAAGTCGCCCTCGACGGCCGCCTCGCCGCCGCGCACGGGCACGTGCGCGACGATCAGCTTCTTCGTGTTCGTGTTGTGGATGCGCACGAGCGTCTCGCCCTCGACGGCCTTCACCAAGCCTTCGTCGATCGCGAACGGTCCGACGGACGACGAGCAGTTGCCGCAGTTGCCCTTGTAGTCGACCGTGGCCTTCGAGACCTCGATCTGCGCGAACGTGTAGTCGACGTCGGCGTCGGGATGGCTCGGGGCGCCGATGATGCACGCCTTCGAGAGGGACGAGATCCCGCCGCCCATGCCGTCGAGCTGCCGCCCGTAGGGATCGGGGCTCCCGAGCGCCGCGAGCAGGATGCGATCGCGCTCGGCGCCGGCCGGCGGCAGGTCGCCCTGGTGGAAGACGAGGCAGCGGCTGGTGCCTCCGCGCATGTAGACGGCGCGGATCTTCTTCTGACCCATGTGGCCCTCCTCAGTCGACCGTCGTCACGCGCGACCGGCTTTGGTGTGGGCGAGGATCCCGCCGGCCAGCAATATTTCACGCTCGCGCGGCGTCAGCACACACGAGGCGGTGAAGGTCGCACCGGTCCGCGCGTTCTCGATGCGCACCCGCTCGCCCGCTACCAGCGCGGCGCGCAAGCCCGGGAGCCTCAGCCGATCGTCCCGCTCGATCGCGCCGAAGTCGGCCGGATCGTCGAGCACCAGCGGAACCACGCCCCAGTTGATCAAGTTCGTCCGGTGGATGCGGGCGAAAGACTTGACGATCACCGCGCGGATGCCCAGGAACATCGGCCCGGTCGCGGCCGCCTCGCGCGACGAGCCCTGCCCGTACGTCTCGCCGCCCACGATGATCCCGCGGCCGGCCGCCTTCGCGCGCGCCACGAACTCGGCGTCGACGTACTTGAAGGTGAACTCGGAGATCGCCGGGATGTTCGAGCGGAAGACGAGCACCGCGGAGCCGGCCGGTGAGATGTCGTCGGTCGACACCTTGTCGCCGAGCTTGATCACGACCGGCGCCTCGAGCGCGTCGGCCACCGGCTCGCCGAGCGGCACCGGCTTGATGTTCGGCCCTCGCGGGATCTCGCCGGCGCCGTCGGGCTCGACGAATCCGACGGTCGACGACGCGAAGCGCGCCGGCAGGGCCGTCGGCGACGGCGCGCCGAGCGTGCGGGGGTCGGTGATGACGCCGGTGAGCGCCGAGGCCGCCGCGACGGTCGACGAGCACAGATAGACCGCGTCGTCCTTCACACCGCTCCGTCCGGGGAAGTTGCGATTGAAGGCGCGCAGGCTCTTGGCGCCGGCCGCCGGCACGTGGCCGATCCCGGCGCAGGCGCCGCAGCTCGACTCGGAGACGGTGGCGCCGGCGGCGATGAGATCGGTCAGCAACCCTTCGCGAGCCATCGTCTCGAGGATCTTGTGGCTTCCCGGGAACAGCACGAACGAGACCGACGAGTGCACGCGGCGGCCGCGCACGATGTCGGTGACCGACGCCATGTCGTGCCACGAGCCGTTCGTGCACGAGCCGACCATCACCTGCTCGATTGCCGTGCCCGCGACCTCTTCGATCGGCACGACCCGGTCGGGCGAGCCCGGCAGCGCGACCAGCGGCGTCAACGCCGCGAGGTCGAGCGTGATCTCGTCGTCGTACGTCGCGTCGTCGTCGGGCCCCGCCGGGCGCCAGTCGTCGCCGCGCCCCAGGCGCGTCAGGAACGAGCGCGTGATGTCGTCGCTGGGAAACACGCTGGTTGTCAGGCCGAGCTCGGCGCCCATGTTGGCGATCGTCATGCGCTGGGTCGCGAGCAGGCTGCGAAGCCCCGGCCCGCCGTACTCGAAGATCTTGCCGGTCCCGCCGCGGACGGTCAGCCGCCGCAGGAGCTCGAGGATGACGTCTTTAGCTGTCACCCACGGCTGGAGGGCCCCGGTGAGGTGCACGCGTACGACCTGGGGCATCTGGAAGAAGTACGGGCCGCCGCCGAGCGCCACCGCCACGTCGAGCCCGCCGGCGCCGATCGCCAGCATGCCCGCCGCGCCGCAGAGCGGCGTGTGGCTGTCGGTGCCGAGCAAGGTCTGACCCGGGATGGAGAAGCTCTCCATGTGCACCTGGTGACAGATGCCGTTGCCGGGCTTGGAGAAGATCGCGCCGTACTTGCGCGAGACGGCCTGCATGTAGCGGTGGTCGTCGGAGTTGCGCGAGTCGACCTGATAGACGTTGTGGTCCGCGTAGCTCACGATGCGCGCGGGCACGGCGCGTGGAAAGCCCATCGCCTCGAACTGCAGCCACGACATCGT
>DATEMW010000012.1:0-5330 GCA_035275385.1 Candidatus Methylomirabilota bacterium
AACTTCCTGCGCTCGTGGGGCGAGGGACTGTTCCGCCGCGCCCACGGCGTGCACGTGGCCCCCGACGACACCTTGTGGCTCACGGACGACGGCGATCACACCGTGCGGCATTGCACCCTCGACGGCAAGGTGCTGCTGACCTTGGGCATCCCCGGCGCGCCCAAGCCCTACATGAGCGGTGAGCCGTTCCATCGCTGCACACACACGGCGCTCTCACCCCAGGGCGATCTCTACGTCTCCGACGGCTACGGCAACTCGCGCGTGCACAAGTACGCGCCCAACGGCACGCTGATCACGTCGTGGGGCGAGCCGGGCACCGATCCCGGCCAGTTCAACATCCCGCACAACATCTGCTGTGACACGGACGGCTGGGTCTACGTCGCCGACCGCGAGAACCATCGCGTGCAGGTCTTCGACGGCAACGGCCGGTTCGAGACGCAATGGATCAACATGCATCGCCCATCCGGTCTCTTCATGGAGCGTGGCGGGCAGGGGCGCTTCTACGTCGGCGAGATCGGCGGCGGCATGGGCGTGAACTATGACATGCCGAACATCGGCCCGCGCGTGAGCATCTTCAGCCACAAGGGCGAGCTGCTCGCGCGCCTGGGCTCGAGGCCGGCGGGGCTCGAGCCCGGTCAGTTCATCTCGCCGCACGGGCTCGCCGTCGACTCACGCGGCGACATCTACGTGGGCGAGGTGTCGTACACGAACTGGGGGAATCGCTACAAGGGGCAGTCGCACCCGGCGGGGCTGCGGAGCTTGCAGAAGCTGGTGAGAGTTAGCTAGGGCGACGCGCGCCGCGGGCCGCGGCGCGAACGCGCCGTCAGTCTTTTGATACAGGTATCCGGTTTAACCGCGGTATCCGATTGGACGCCTTGACAGGTGTGTGGGCACGCGAGTGCGGCACAGCTCGGTGCCCCATAAAATTCGGTTGAGCGCTTTGTAGACGCCGTCAGAATCCATGCGGTCCTGCTGATCGGGAAATTGCCGATCGCGCGCTCATCGTTGCCTGTAGCACCGTCCAGAGGCCTCCGAAACTGGGGTGTAGATTCGCTCCAGCGAAAGGGGCTCACATGGAAACGTCCACTCCGCACGACGTCGACTACGCGGCCCTCTATCGGCTCGGCGATGAGATCGCGGAGCTCTCCGCGCATCTCGAAGCAGCGAGCGTGCGCCTACTGGAGCTGATCCGCCAGTTCGACGAGCAGGGCGGCTGGAACACCGGCTTCACCTCATGCGCCGCATGGCTGAGCTGGCGCTGCGGGATGGATCTCGGTGCGGCCCGCGAGCGCGTACGTGTTGCGCGGGCTCTGCCCGCATTGCCGCGCCTGGCACAGGCGCTGGCGCGCGGCGAGCTGTCGTACGCCAAGGTGCGCGCGCTCACCCGCGTTGCCACGCCGGAGACCGAGGAGCGTCTGCTCGCTATAGGCCGGGCGGGAACGGCGTGGCACGTCGAGCGCATTGTCGGCGGCTGGCGGCGTGTGGATCGTAAGGCCGAGCTCCGAGAGACAACCCTGCGCCATAGCCGTCGCACCCTGCAGGTGTATCAAGCCGAAGACGGTATGGTGGTCGTGCGCGGGCGGCTGACGCCGGAAGCGGGTGCGGTGCTCATCAAGGCGCTGGCTGCCGCACGCGAGACGCTGTACGAGCAGCGTCGGCAAGCTGCCGGCGCGGACGACGGGTGGGCTCCGCTCGAGCAGCAACAGCCGGCGTTCGAGCGGCAGCAAGCCGACGCGCTGACCTTGCTCGCCGAATCGGCGCTGCAGCACGGGATTGATCCGGGCGCGGCGGGCGAGCGCTATCAGGTCGTCGTCCATGTGGACGCGCCGGTGCTGGCGGACGCTGAGGCAACGGGCCAGTCGGTGCTCGAGGACGGCGCGCGCGTTTCCGCGGAAACGTCGCAGCGGTTGGCGTGCGACTCAAGCCGGGTGGTGATGCAGCACGCGCGGGATGGTCGTGTCATGGAAGTCGCCGCGCGGACGCGGACGATTCCCCCGGCTCTACACCGCGCGTTGCGGTACCGAGATCGCGGCTGCCGGTTCCCGGGCTGCGTCGTGCGGTTCGGTGAGGGACATCACATTCGACACTGGGCGCAGGGTGGCCCTACGAAACTGTCGAATCTCGCGTTGCTGTGCCGCCGGCATCACCGCGCCGTGCACGAGGAGGGCTATCAGGTCGCGCGCTTGGCGGACGGTGAGCTACAGTTCCGGCGCCCGAACGGATTGATCGTTCCGGATGTGCCGCCACCGCCAGCAGTTCCCGAGCAGCCGGTGGAGTCGCTACGAGCGATGAATCAAGCGGCAGGTCTCGAGCTGCACGCGCATACCGCCACACCGAGCTGGCTGGGCGAGCGGCTCGACGTGGGCTATGCGATCGACGTCTTGCACCCGCTGGCGACTGGCGAACGAAGCGAGTAGTGCCTCTAGCGTTCCGCGCGCTCCAGCGCGACCTGCTCCGCGTAGGCCAGCTGGTAGCCCCGGTAGCTGCGGTCGTACGCCGCGCGTGCCTGCGCATCGTCGCCGGGGACCGGAGACGGCTCGAGTGCGAAGTGCCCGTACTTATCGGTACCGCGTACGAGCATCGCCGGCGTCTTGTGCTTCTCGCCCAGATGCCGCACCGACGTCGGCACATAGCTGATCGCCAGACCGACCCGCCGTCCCGACGACCGGTTGGGCTGCGAGCGGTGCAGGCAGAGCGTGTGATGCAGCGAAAACTCGCCCGGACGCAGCGGCGCGTGCATCGCGGGCCTGTCGTCGACCTCGCCCACGATCGCCTGGCCGGCGCGGTTCACGCTGGCGGCGACGACGCCCGCGCGGTGCTCGCGCTGGCCGCCGTGATGGCTGCCCGGCAGGAACTCCATGCAGCCGTTCTCCGCCGACGCCTCGCTGAGCGCGAGCCACGCCGTGACGTGCACGTAGGGGCGCAGCCCGAAGTAGGTCGCGTCCTGATGCCACGCGGCGATCGCCGCGCTCTCCGGCTCCTTGATGAACCAGGTCGACGTGTAGACCAGGATGTCCGGTCCGATCAGGTCCTCGATCGTATCGAGAATCGCCGGATGGCTGACGAGTGAATGCACCCAGGGCAGGAGCACGTGGGTCCGCGAGCGATAGCGAGCGTTGATCGCCTCGGACGTGAGCGGGCCGCCCAGGGTCGCCTCGAACGCCGCCAGCTTCCCCAGCAAGACGGCCGGCTCGTCAGGCGAAAGCGCTGGGTTGGGGGTCAGAAACCCGTCGCGCTCGTAGCTCGCGACCTGGGCGTGTGTCAGCTTCTTCGGCATGGCCGCTACTTCATCCGCTCCTTGATCTTGGCGAGCGCCGCGCGGGCGCACTCCTCGTCGAACTGACCGCCGGGCGCGCCGCTGACGCCGATCCCGCCGATCGTGGTCTCGCCGGCCTTGATCGCCACGCCACCGACCGCGTACGTCACGTTCGGGAGCGGCGTCTGGGGCACGGTGCTCGGCGGATTCTTGCCGATGCGATCGGCCACTTCCTTGGTGCTGTTCTCCTTGCGCGACAGGGTGAGGGAGGCCGCCGAGTAGGCCTTGTAGAACGCGTTGTCGAGCGTGTGGATCGGCGCGCCGTTACCGCGCAAGAGCGCCTGCCGCACGCCGTCGAGGTCGACGACCACCGCGGTCACCGTGTAGCCCTTCGCGGCGCACGCCGCGACCGTCTCGCCGACCAACTCGTTCGCGAGCGGCGCCGACAGCTTCTGGATCGTGACGAGCCCTTGAGTCGACGCAACGATCGGCGCCAGGACGAGAACCGCGAGTGCTGAGGTGAGCGCGACGAGAGCGCGTGACATGACGTCCTCCCCGTTGAGCGTTGCCGCGCATGGTAGCGCCTCGTTGGGCCGTCCGCCAGATCATCCCCGACGCCGCGGCAGCCCGAGCGCGATGACAATCCCGAGCACGTTCGCGCCGCCCGCGATGAGCACCGCGGTGCGATAGCTCTGGGTCAGATCGAAGAGCCGGCCGGCGGCGATCGGCAGGACGATGGCGGCGGCGCACCACGCGACGTAGAGCCGGCTCGCGATCCGGCCGTAGAGCGCCCGCCGCCAGTAGACGGCGACGGCGGCCGCGGTGACGCCCGAGATGACGCCGTAGCCGATCCCGACCATGGCGAGTGCTACGACGGACACGCCCGGTCCCGGCCACACGGTCAGCATCGTGTTGCCCGCCAGCGCGATGGTGTGAGCGCCGGCGGCGACGGTCGGGATCGTGACCCAGTCCGTCATCCAACCGCCGCCGAGGCGTGCGGCAGCGATGGACGCCGTGATGAACGTGGTTCCGTAGACGGCGAGCGCCGTGGCGCCGCCGTACGCGGCGATGATGCCGGCAGCCTGGCTCAGCACCATCAACCCGGCCGACGCGGCGAAGAAGAACACGAGCCAGAGCTGCCAGAACACGAGCCGGCGCCGTTCTTCGGGCTCGGGCGCGGCCGCGGCGCCGCTCGCGGCCAGGGTGACGCGCGAGCGGGCGATCAGCCAGGCACTGAGCGAGCCGGTCGCGGCGAGCACGGCCGCGAGCGCCCAGAGTGCCGTGCGAACGCCGAGCGTCGCGATGCACCAGCCGAACAGCGGCGCGGCGATCATCGCACCGGCGGGCAAGAGACTCACGACGTAGCCGTTGGCGAGGCCCTGCCGCCGCGTGACGACCAGGTTGACCGCTTGCTGCACGAGGATGTAGCTTGCGCCGCCGCCCGCGCCGAACAGCACGCCGTAGCCGAGGGCGAGCTGGGGTAGGCCGCCCGCGGTCGCGGCGAGCGCGATGCCGAGAGCGCTCGAGACGGTGCAGCCGAGCACCAGCACCGGCGGCGAGGCGAGCCGGTAGACGTAGGGCGCCACGTTCATGCCGATGCCGAAGCCGGCGGCGGCCAGACCGAAGACGAACGCGAGGTCGGCGCGGGTGAGCCCGAGCAGCGCCTCGAGCGGCTTCAGGAATACGCTGAACGCGTACAGTGAGCCGAACGGAAGGTTGAGCGCGGTGGCCGCCGCGACCACGCGCCACGCGCTCTGCCTGACGGCGGGATCGCTCACGGTGGTCCGCAGTATAATCCGTGGGCCACGATGAAGGTCGGCGTGATCTTCCCTCAGACCGAGTGCGGCACCGACGTCGGCGCCATCGCCGAGTTCGTGCGTGCGGTCGAGGCCGACGGCTTCGATCACCTCTTCGTGGCCGATCACGTCCTCGGCGCCGATCCGCGCGTGCATGCGCATCCGTCGCTGGCGAACTACTCGCACGAGAGCGTGGTGCACGAGGCGCTGACGTCGATGGCGTACTTCGCGGCGATCACGAGCCGGATCGTCCTGGCCACCGGCATCCTGATCCTGCC
>DATEMW010000013.1:0-11520 GCA_035275385.1 Candidatus Methylomirabilota bacterium
CCATCGATCGATCGCGTCGACGAAGCCGGGATCGCGGCGCTTGAGGTTGTCGTGGGTCACGCGCAGGCTCCGCGTCAGGAGGCTCATCGCGAACTGGAGCGGCTCGAGACGGCCGTGATAGCGCTCGGCCTCTTCGAACCACTCGAGGCTCACCTGCGCCGCGCGCTGGAGCCGCTCGACCTCCGGCCGGCGCTCCTCCTCATAGGCCGCGAGCGCCTGGGCGACCTCGCCGTGGCGCTGGAGCGCCTGCGCCAGCGCGATCGCGTCCTCGAGCGCCAGCTTCGTGCCCGAGCCGATCGAGAAATGCGCGGTGTGCGCCGCGTCGCCGATCAGCACGACGTTGCGATGGCGCCAGCGCTCGTTGCGAACGGTGGGAAAGCTGCGCCAGAGCGAACGGTTCTTCAAGAGCCGATGGCCTTGCAGCTCCTCGGCGAAGAGGCCCTCGCAGAAGGCGAGGGTTTGATCCTCGTCGGCCTGGTCCAGGCCGGCGCGCCGCCAGGTCTCCTCTGTCGTCTCCAGAATGAAGGTCGACATCGAGGCGTCGTACCGGTACGCGTGGACACGCCAGAGGCCGTGGGGGCTCTCCTTGAAGAGAAACGTGAACGCCGGGTACGGAAAGGTCGTGCCGAGCCAGACGAACTTGTTCAGACGCCAGTCGATCCGCGGCCCGAAGTGCTCCGCGTGGCGGGCGCGCACGACGCTGTTGACCCCGTCGGCGGCCAGCACCAGGTCGGCGTCGGCGTACTCGGCGAGATCGGTCACGTCCTTCTGGAACTCGAGCTTGACGCCGAGCGCGGCGCAGCGGCGCTGCAAGATGTCGAGCAGGACCTGGCGCGACATACCGGCGAATCCGTGGCCGGTCGAGGTCAACACCTGACCGCGGTAGTGGACGTCGATGTCGTCCCAGTGGGCGAAGTGGCTGGTGATCTCAGCGTGGCTCTCGCGGTCGGCTGCGGCCACGTGCTCGAGGGTGGCGTCGGAGAACACCACGCCGAACCCGAAGGTGTCGTCCGGCCGGTTGCGCTCGATCACGCTGACGTCGTAGGCCGGGTTCGACTTCTTCATCAGCAGGCTGAAGTAGAGCCCGGCCGGGCCGCCCCCGATCGAGACGATCCTCATCGTCTCGATTCTAAGGCCTGTGCGCCGGCGACTACTTCGGAAGCTTGATCGCCTGCGTCACCGTCTTCAGCGCCGGGAACTGCTCTTCGTGCCACGCGACGACGAACTCGCCGCTCGGGCCGACGGCGACATCCGGCGCGTAGGCCTTGAGGGCCTGCGACAAGGCCTGCGGCGCGCTCAGCGTTCGTCCGCCGTCGATCGAGTACCGCAGCATGACGCGCCGCCTGACCGCCGTCGCTTCCTCCCAGACGATCGCGACTCGACCGGCCGGGTCGGAGGCCAGCCGCACCTGATCGGGGATGTACCCCGCCGCCGTATTCAAGCGGACGGGCGAGCCGAACCGGCCGCCATCGCCGCCGGCGGCAAAGAGCATCCGCGGCTGTCCATCGGCCGTCTCGGTGTACCAGGCCACGTAGAGACGACCGCGGTCGTCCATCGCGATGCTGCCCCCGCGGTGCGGGCAGGCGTTGATCTTCCAGCGGTCGGCGTGGACCAGCCCCGCCGGCTGGAAGGATCGACCGCCGTCTCGCGACAGGCCGACGACCATGTCACGGATGCTTCCCGGGAATACCTTGCGCCAGGTCACCGCGACGACATCGCGTGGCCCGGAGGCCACGTCGACCCGACAGCACACGCACGTCTCGCCGTCCCCGAGCTTGAACGCCCGCTCGACGCGCGAGCCGCGCTCGACGATGCGCGCGAAGTATGTCGCCGCGGAGTTGCCCCCGTCGCGACTGTCGATCCACGACACCAGAACGGTGCCGTCGGAGGCCACGCCGAGCCCCTCGAACGAGTGCGAGATCGGACGATCTTCGTTGACGCGCAATGGAGTCTCGAAGGTCTTGCCGCCGTCGAGCGACCGGGACAGCCGCAGATCCGAGGCAAAAAACGCGCCCTCGGGCACCGGCTTGGGAGACGACCAGGACACGTACACTTCGTCACCGGGGCCCAATGCCAAACCGGGCGGCTGGTGCAACGACTCGACGGAGAGCCCGTCGGGATTGACGCGCACCGGCTTGGACGCGCCACCGGGTTGAGCCACGAAGAGATTGTTGTCGTGGCCCTGTTGAGCGATCCAGGCGACGATGACCTTGCCCTCGCGGGTAACCGCCACCGCCGGCGCCGAGACGTGCGCCTCGTGCGGCTTGTCGAAGACGGTCAGATCGTGACGAGGGCCGAGTGTAGGCCCGGCGGCCCACGCAGGAGCCGCGACCAGAAGCAGGGCAGCCGTCACCGCGACGCGCTTGATCATTTGAACCTCCAGCTCACACCGCCGTAGAACGCCCGGCCGTCGCCGGGCTCGAAGTACCGCTGGTTCGCATTGTCGACGACGACGGACGAGACGTACTGCTGGTTGGCGAGATTGCGCGCCTCGAAGTACACGCTGAGCTTCCAGGGCTTGTAATCGTACCCGATCAGCACGTTGCCCAGCGCGTAGCTCGGCGTCTTGACGGTGTTCTCGCTGTTGACGAAATAGCCTTCCGGCACCCACTCGACGTTGGGCGCGATCCAGAAGCCCGAGAGATGGTCGTAACGGAGCTCGCCACGGATGAAGTGCCGGGGCGCGCCCGGCAGATCGTTGTTGTTGAAGACCGGATCGTCGACATACACGAAGCGGGAATACGTGTAGGCCACGCGCGTGGTCAGGGCATCGCCCGTGCTGCCGAGCCCCATGCTCTTGGCCGCGTCCTTGACGAAGACGACGTCGGCGCCGATTTCGGCGCCCGTGTGGCGCGAGCGGTCGATGTTGGTGAACCTTGGGATCGTGAACGGCGCGCCCGGAAACGGCTGGACGTTCGTGTTGCGGATCTCGTCCCACAGCTCGATGTCGTAGAAGGCGACGTCCCAGGTGACGCGCTGGGCCGCCGTGCCGCGGGTGCCCACTTCGAACTGCCATGCCTTCTGCGCCTTGAGCTGGCTCAGATCACCGCCGATCTGGCCCGGCGCCGTCAGCTCCAGCACCAGCGGCGGCTCGTACGACTTGCTGGCGTTCGCGAAGACCTGGGCGGTCGGCGCGATCTTCCACACGAAACCGACCTTGGGAACGAACGAGAAGAAGTCCACCGAATCGGATTGGTTGCCGTCGATCATGAAACGATCCCGAACCTCGCGGACCGCGTACTGCGCGCGCCCGCCGAGGACGCCCGTGAAGGTCGGCGTCACGTCGAACTCCTCCTGGGCATAGGCGCCGACATTCGTCGCAATGTTGATCTGATTGTGGATCAAGGCCCCGCGATGGCCGCTGAGGTTCTGGAGCTGCGCGTCGTTCTGCCGGGTCGAGAAATACTGCAACCCGATCGTGAGCCGGTTGCCGTGGGAGAACAGCGGCGCCGACACGATGTACCGGCCCTCGGTGCCCCAGTTGTACGTGGTCTGATCGATCACCGCGAAGCTCAGCGGATGATCGAGATCCTGGTAGTCGAGCTGGGTCTTCCACTCGAAGACCTGGTTTTCGCCGAGCGGCGTCCGCAACGTCAGGCCGCCGCGGCCATACTCGTAGTTCCGCTCCTGCCGGAACCGCGCGACGGTCGGGTCCTGCTGCCGGGGATTGGCCTTGAACTCCTGCAACGTCAGCGACCCCGGCAGCTCCTCCTCGCTGTGCGTGTACCCGAGATCGAGGCGAATCGTGGTGCCGCCCGGCGCGGCGTACCCGAACGTCGCATACGCGCGCCGGCGAACCTGCTCGCTGTGGTCGCGATAGCCGTCGAGCTCGGTATCGGCGAATGCCGCGTAGATGTCGACGGGGCCGTAGACCTGGCCGGTGCCGATGTAGTTCTTCAGGAAGCCGAACGAGCCGGCCTCGCTGCGGATCTCCACGAGGCCCGCGTCGTATCCCGTCTTGCTGACGAGGTTGATGGCGCCGCCGAGCGTATAGCCACCGAGGGCCAGCGCGTTGGCGCCCTTATAGACCTCGATGCGCTTGGTCGTCAGGAGCTCGAGCGACTCGAAATCGCTGAACCCGTCGGCCTGACCGTAGATGAAGCCGTCGATCAGCACGTTGACGCCGCGCAAATGGAAGTTGTTGCGCAGGCCGGAGCCGCGGATCGAGAGCTGACTTTCGTCGGCGGCCCCGAAGCGCGGGCGAATCAAGACGCCCGGGACGAAATCCAGCGCGTCCTTCAGGTTCGCGCCGCGGGTCTCCTCGATCGCCTTCTGCTCGATGACGGCGGTGCCGCCCGGCACACGTGAGAGCTCCTCGCGGGCTTCTTCATCCGAGCGCGTGCGGTCCGGCGGTACCTTCACCCCCTCGACCACGACGGGCTCGAGTCGAGGCGGCGCCTGGGGGGCCGGTGGCGCCGCGGGCTGCTGAGCCAGCGCCGGTGCGGCCAGCAGCACGATCAGTATCGAGACGACGAGTCGCATAGAGGCTCCTATCGGAGTCTGAATTCCACGGGGAGCAGCACCCACACACCGACGGGCTCGGTTCCGCGTCTGGCCGGCTCGAAGCGCCAGCGTTTCACGGCATCGGCCGCCGCATTGTCGAGATCGGGATGTCCAGCCGATTCTTGGACCTGCACGTCACCAACGTGTCCGTCGGCGGCGACGTAAACGCGCAGTGTGGTCATCCCCTGGATGCCAAGGCGCCGCGCGCTGCTGGGGTACGACGGCCGCACCTGATAGCCACCGCGCGGGATCGCCATCTGCGTGATGCCGTCGGAAGGGAGCGCCGCGACGCTCTTCGGTGGCGCCGACGATTCGCTGTTCGTTCCGCCTCGACCCGTTTCGGTCGGGACTCGATTCGTCTCGGTCGGAAACTGCGCCGCGACCGACGTCCCCGCTGACTCGAACGATGTTGTCGGCGCGGGCGAAGCGGACGGCTCACGCGCCGGAGCCGACGGCTCGGCAGCAGGTAGGGGCGCCGGGCGCACGGGCTCGACGGGCTCCGGCTCTTTCGCCGGCGCCGGCATCGGCGTCGCAATCGGTTTGGGCAAGGTCAGCTTCTTGGGCTTGGGCGGCGCCGGCGCGGGGAGACCGGGCGCGGGAGCCTCGACCAGACGAGGCGCCTCGATCAAGGTCAGATCCGCGATGAGAACCGCCGGTACCTTGGTGGCGGCGACGAGGTCGCGGCCGAAGGCGATCGCGGCGCCGACGAGCGCCACGTGAATCAGGCACGAGATGCCGAATGTCGTACAGCGGTGCAGCGATATTGCCTTCGCCATGACTCCGCGAAATCCACCCCTCGCAAGTTGAACGTCGATCGAAGCCGCGCCGGAGCGAGCCCGGTCGCGGTACCAGAACTACGGCGAGCTAGGCGGAGATGGGAGGCGCGCGGCCCTGGTGGGCGGCGAGATTGAAGGCGTCGAAGCTGAGCGGCTGCTGCAGGACGAGGCGCTCGGCCGAAGCCGGAATGTGCTGCGCCTCGACGGCGTAGTCGACCGGCGTCCCCGACAGCTGCGCGGTCGCGGCAGCCACGGTACAGGTGGCGCCGGAACGCAGATCGTCGAGATGACGGAGATCGTTCAGGTGGTGAACCGAATGGACGCCGTTCTCGAAGGTGAACAACCCCAGGATCAGAACGATGGCCAGCGCGAGCGCACGCCGCGGCCGCCGCCAGGCCGCGATCGACACCACGGCAACGGCAAGTACGACCGGCCACGGAACAGTGGGCGGTGTCGGCGCCGCGGACCACAACGAAGAGGGCGACTCGGTCGCGACGGGCAGATCGGCCTGGGCCTCGAGCGCGGCCCGGACCTCGAGCGCGGGATGCGCCGAGACCGGCGCGCCCCAGAGGACCGCCACGGCCAGCACCAGTGCCGCTACGAAAGTGCAGCCCCGCAACATCGGGCGCCATCCTAGCATGGATCCAGGGCTATTCATTGACAGCCGCGGCGCGACACGAGGATAGTAGGAATGCATGGCGACGCCGGTCTTCCGCGAGTACGACCAGGAAGCGCTCGACGCCGAGTACAACAATCGCGAGAAGGTCAAGGACAGCGCCGACTGGCTCTCGCGCTACGCGGTCGCCAGCGCCGAGGCGCGCGCGGCGATCCCATGCCGGCTCGATCTCGCCTATGGTTCCCATCCCGGCGAGCACCTCGACGTCTTTCCCGCGCGCGGCGGCCCAGCACCCGTGCACGTGTTCATCCACGGCGGCTACTGGCATCGCCTCGACAAGTCCGACTCGAGCTTCGTGGCGCGCGCGTTCCAGCCGGCGGGCGCCGCGGTCGTCGTGATCAACTACGCGCTGATCCCCACCGTCGACATGGACGAGCTCGTGCGGCAGTGTCGCGCGTCGATCGTCTGGGTGCACCGGAATGCCGCCTCGTTCGGCGGCGATCCCAATCGCATCTTCGTGTCGGGCCACTCGGCGGGCGGGCATCTGGCGGCGATGCTGATGTCGACCGACTGGAGTGCCTTCGCCGGCCTGCCGGCCGACGTCATCAAGGCCGGATGCGGGATCAGCGGGCTCTACGATCTCGAGCCGATCCGGCTCTCGTACCTGAACGAGGTCCTGAAGCTCACGCCCGAAGACGCGCGGCGTCTGGGCCCGGTGCACTGTCCACCGGCGCGCTCGGGACCGCTGCTGCTCGTCGTCGGCGGGCTCGAAGGGCCTGAGTATCACCGCCAGGCCGAGGAGCTCGCGGCGGTGTGGAGAACGCGCCGGCTGCCGTGCCAGACGGTCGACATGCCGAGCCATAACCACTTCTCGATCCTCGCCGAGCTCGAAGACCCGGGCACGACGCTGAGCCGCCTGCTGCTGCGTCAGATGGGCTTCCGCTAGGGCGTAAACTCGCGGGGATGGCCGCCGACTTCCTTCCCTTCGTCCGGCGCTGGTTCGACGAGACGTTCGCTGAAGCCACCCGTGCTCAGCGTGAGGGCTGGGACGCGATCGCCTCCGGCCGCGACACGCTGATCGTCGCGCCGACCGGCTCGGGCAAGACCCTGGCGGCGTTCCTGTGGGCGCTCGATCATCTGTGTCGCCTCGGGCTCGAGCGCCAGCTCGAGGATCGCGTCTACGTCGTCTACGTCTCGCCGCTTCGCGCGCTGAACAACGACATCGAAAAGAATCTCCGGGCGCCTCTGGCCGGCATCCGCGCCGCGGCCGCCGCCGATGGCGTGAAGCTTCCGGAGATCCGCGTGGCGGTCCGCACCGGCGACACCTTGGCCGCGCAGCGGCAGGCGATGACGCGCCGGCCCCCGCACGTCCTGATCACCACGCCCGAGTCGCTGTTCATCCTGCTCACGAGCGAGCGCTTCCGCCCGGCCCTGGCCCACACGCGCTACCTGATCGTCGACGAGATTCACGCGCTGATGGGTGGGAAGCGCGGCGCCCATCTGGCGCTCTCGCTCGAGCGCCTGCAGGCGCTCGTGGAAGAGCGCGACACGGCCGGGCGCCCGCAGCGGATCGGTTGCTCCGCAACCGTGAGCCCGATCGAAACGGCCCGCGGCTTTCTGACCGGCGCCACCGCGGTGGATCCGGTCACGGTCGACGCCGGCTTCACGCGCGATCTCGATCTTCAGGTCATCTCGCCCGTCGACGACTTCCTGACGGCGCCGAGCGACACGATCTGGGAAGCCGCGCTGCAGCAAATCGCCGAGCTGGTCCAGGCGCACCGCACGACTCTCGTGTTCGCCCAGAGCCGCCGAGCTGCCGAGCGGCTCGCGCGCGACCTCAACGACCGGATTCCCGACGGCAAGGTGGCCGCGCACCACGGCTCGCTCTCGCGGCGGGCGCGCCTGGAAGCCGAGAACCGGCTGAAGGACGGCGAGCTGCGCGCGCTCGTGGCGACGTCATCGCTCGAGCTCGGCATCGACGTCGGCGCGATCGACCTGGTGGTGCAGCTGCAGTCGCCGCGCAACATCGCCGCCGCCCTGCAGCGGGTGGGACGCGCCGGCCACCTCCTGAGCCGCACGTCGAAGGGACGGATCATCGTCACGAAGGGCGAAGAGCTGCTCGAGGCCGCGGCGGTCGTGCGCTCGATCCACGAGCGCCATCTCGATCGGATCGCGATGCCCGACGCGCCGCTCGACGTGCTGGCGCAGCAGATCGTCGCCGCGGTGGCCGCCGAATCGCTCACGCTCGACGCGCTTCATGCGCGCTTCCGCAACGCGGCGTCCTACCGCGAGCTCACGCGCGAGGCGCTGATCGCGGTCGTGCGGTCGCTCGCCGAGCCGCTGCCCGCCGAAGTCAAGGGCGCCGCGCCGCGGATCCTGTGGGACCGCGTGAACGACCGGCTGCACGCGCGTCGCGGCAGCCGCTTCCTGGCGCTCACCTCGGGCGGGACCATTCCCGACAACGGCCTTTACGACGTCTTCGTCGCCGAGACCGATCTGAAGGTCGGCACGCTCGACGAGGAATTCGTCACCGAGAGCCTGCCGGGCGACGTGTTCCTGCTGGGCTCGCACTCCTGGAAGATCGTGAAGGTGCGCGCCGACCGGGTGCTGGTCGAGGACGCGCAGGGCATGTCGCCGACGATTCCGTTCTGGAAGGGGGAGCATCCCTCGCGCTCGTGGGAGCTCGGCATCGCCGTCGGCCGTCTGCGGCGCGACGCCGCCGAGCGCCTGGACCGGCCCGACTTCGCGGCGTGGGCGGCGTCGACCTGCGGCCTCGACGCGAACGCGTCCTCGGCGATGCGCGCCTGGCTCGTGAAGGCGGGCGAGGTTCTCGACGGCGTACCGGACGATCAGGGCATCGTGGTCGAGTCGTTCTCGGACGAGATGGGCGGCCGCCACGCGATGATCCATTCGGTCTTCGGCATGAAGGTCAACGGCGCCTGGGGCATGGTGCTGAAGGAGAAGCTCAGGCGCGTCGGCCTCGTGGCCGAGGCGAGCCACGTCGACGACGGCATCCTGCTCTCGTTCGCGCCGGGCCAGGTGCCGCCCGCGCCGGAGCGGCTGATCACGTTCGTCACACCTGAGGAAGTCGACACCCTGCTCGGCAAGGCGCTGATCGGCACGCCGCTCTTCGGCACGCGCTTCCGTCACTGCGCGATCCGCGCCCTGTTCATCCCGCGCATGTACCGCGGTCAGCGCACACCGGCCTATTTGCAGCGGCTCAAGGCCGATGCGCTGCTCGAGTCGGTCGGCGGGCAGGCCGAGTTCCCGATCGTGGCCGAGACCCTGCGCGAGTGCTTCCACGACGCGCTCGACGCCACGCGCCTGCGCCGCCTGCTCGAGCGCGTGCACGACGGCGAGATGTGGCGGCGGCACGTCGACACGCCCCTGCCCTCGCCGTTCGTCTATCCGCTCCTGCTCGCGTGGGACTGGGCGTATCTCGGCGCCGGCCACGCCGAGGAGCGCCGCAGCGACGCGGTCACGATGCGCAAGGCGTGGTCGGTGGCGCCCGGGCCACTGCGGCCCGACATCGTCGAGGCGGTCGAGGCCGAGCTGCAGAAGACCGCGCCGGATCGGCGCGCCCGCGACGCCAACGAGCTGGCGGCGATCCTGGACGACCTCGGCGATCTGACCGATACGGAGATCGCCGCGCGGGTCGTGGCCGACGCGCCGGCGCTGATCGGCGCGCTCGTGGAGGAGCGCCGCATCGGCCCGCTCGACTTCGCGAGCGGACGGCGCGCGTGGATCGGCGCGACCGACCTCGCGCTCTATCGCGCGCTCGATACCCCGGAGGGGCTCGAGCGCCTGGCGCTGCGTCTCTTGCGCACGCGCGGACCGGTCACGGCCGCGTGGCTGGCCGAGCGCTACGGCCTCGCTCCGGACGCCGCGACGCAGGCGCTCGAGCGGCTGACCTCGCGCGGGCTCGTGCGCCAGGGCACGTATCTGGCGGACGTTGCCGCTCCCCAGTTCGTGCACATCGCCGTGCTCGACGAGATCCAGCGGCGCCAGGTGCACGCGCGCCGCGTTCCCCGGCCCGTCGCCTCCGCCGAGCAGTTTTCCGCCTTCCTGCTGCGGCGCCATCATCTGCACCCAGATCACCGCTTGATCGGCCCGCCCGGCGTGCTGGCCGCGCTCGAGCTCCTGCAAGGTGAAGATCTGCCCGTGCGCGTCTGGGAGCAGGACCTGCTGCCGGCGCGGGTCGAGAGCTACGAGCGCGAGTGGCTGGACCGGCTGGGGCTCGCCGGCGAGATGGTGTGGACCGTGTTCGATCGCGCCGACGGCGATCGCGGCCGCTCCACGCGGGTCGGCGCCGCGCTGCGCGAGAACGTCGGCTGGCTGCGCGAGCAGGGCGCGGCGCCGCCCGAGATGGACGCGCGCATCAAGAACGTCTACCTGCATCTGCAGCTCCGCGGCGCCTCGTTCGCGCAGGATCTCGCGCGCGCGACCGGTCTGGCGACGCCCGAGGTGCTCTCGGCGCTGTGGGAGCTGTTCTGGGCCGGGCTCGTGACGCCCGACACCTTCAGCGCGATCGTCGCCGGGATGACGGCGGCGCGGCGCGGGCCCGAAGGCGGCGCTCAGCGGCGGCGGCGGCGTGGTCAAAGCCGCGGCGTGCTGCCGCGGCTGCCGGTGGTCGGGCGCTGGAGCGTGCTCGGCGACGATGAGCGGCTCTCGCCCGAGGAGCGCGAGGAGGCGCGGGCTCAGCTCCTGCTCGCGCGCTACGGTGTGGTCGCGCGCGAGCTGGCCCAGGGCGATTGGGCCACGCTCCGCCACACGCTGCTGCGAATGGAGTACGGCGGCGAGGTCGTCCGCGGCTACTTCGTGGCCGGGCTCTCGGGCGAGCAGTACGCGCTGGCCGACGCGCTCGGCGATCTCGACGCGACGTCGCGCCGCGCGGAGCCGCACGTGCTCGTCAACATGATGGATCCGGCAAATCTCTGGGGCCGCGTGTTCGGGCTCTCGCGGCGCGACGGGTCGCGCGTGTCGGCGCCGCGCCTGCCGCAGAACTGGCTCGTGTTCCGTCAGGGCCGGCCGCGCCTGGTCGCCGAAGGCTACGGCCGCGAGCTGACTCCGCTGGCCGGCTGGGACGACGTCGACCTGCCCGGCGTCATCGCCGCGCTCCAGGCACTGATGGAGCGGCCGCTCCTGCAGCGCCCCGTACGCCGCCTCGAGATCACGACCTGGGACGGCGGCCCGATCCGTGGCAGCGCGGTCTTCGATGCGTTCGTCGCCGCCGGGTTCAGCGCCGACGGCGCGCGTCTGTCCTGGGACGGCTATCCCGGACCGCGCTCGGTGAGATGAGCGCGCGCCTCAAGGACAAGATTGCGATCGTCACCGGCGCCGGCTCGCGCGGCGCGGGCCTCGGCAACGGCAAGGCGACCGCCATCCTGTTCGCCCGCGAGGGCGCGCGCGTGTTGTGCGTCGATCAGGTGAAGGATCGCGCCGACGAGACCGTCTCGGCGATTCGCGCCGAGGGCGGCGAGGCCGTCGCTCACGCCGCCGACGTCACCCGCGCCGCCGAGTGCGCCGCGATGGTCAAGGCCGCGGTCGACCGCTGGGGCGGCGTCGACATCCTGCACAACAACGTCGGCATCGAGGCGCGCAAGGGCCTGCTCGACACCACCGAGG
>DATEMW010000014.1:0-6797 GCA_035275385.1 Candidatus Methylomirabilota bacterium
CGGCAGCTCGGGTGGTCCGACGGACGGGTCGATTCCGAGCAGGCCGGCGGCACGACCATCGTGGCGCTCAAGAAGTTCGATCCAACGCCGGATTCTTCCATCGAGCCGACCCCCGCACCCCAGTACCCATCGCAACCCGAGGGGAAAGGCGCGTCATCCGGGAAGCTCGGCGGATCGGGCGGTCAGTCCGGCGGAAAGTTCGGCTCCGGCGGGGCCGGTGGCAAGTTCGGCGGTTCGTCCGGCCCGGGCGTCAAGTCTTTCTGACCGCGAGACCGGTCGATGGTCGAGCTGACGGCGTTCGTACGAGAGGCGGTGCTGCCGGGCGGACCCGGCACGATCCCGAAGCTCGATCCGCGCTTCTGTCACTTTCGATTGCGCTACGGCCCCTCGCCGATCCATCGCTGGGGCATCTTCTCGGAGGAAGCGATCCCGGCTCGGCGGCGCGTCATCCGCTACACCGGCCAGCGGATCAACGCCCGCGAAGCGTGGCGCCGGCGATTCAGGCAGCACCTCTACCTGTTCTGGCTGAGCAATCGCTTCGCGATCGACGGCGCGATCGGTGGGAGCGGCGCCGAATTCATCAACCACAGCTGCGCTCCGAACCTCTACGCCCGCGTCGGGCGCGGACGCATCGTGCTCGTCAGCCTTCGGGCCATCGCCGCCGGCGAGGAGCTGACCCTCGACTATCACCTGACCGGTGACTGCCCGGAGATCCCGTGTCGGTGCGGCGCGGCGGCGTGCCGCGGCCGGCTTCAGCGGTAGGGGTAGCGGCGGCGATCCGTCAGCGACATGATTGCGGCTCGGATCTGTCTGATTCTCGTCGCTCTCTACTGGACGCTCGTGCTCAGCAGCCTCGCGCTTGTCGACGACTACCTCCCTGCGCAGTTACTGCGTCCTTCGCGCGTTTCGTATGTCCTGGTCTCGATCTCGTCGTGGGCTGCGGCCTGGGCAGTCGGCAGAACATTTCTCGCGGGGCGAATCGTTCGGTGGATGAGCGCCTTCGGCCTTGTCGGCGCCCTCTACCTCTGGCGATCGATCTGGTGGTACCGGCACGTCGCGTTGTGGTCGATGCCGCTGCACATCATGCTCCTCCTGGCCGTGCTCCTTCTCCTGATAGTCCCCGAGCGGCGCCAGCTCAGACACTGGGCGACCGCGAAGCGACTCACCGCGGACATCGCTCTGGCCTCGATGCTCGCGGCACTCGGGGTCGGGGGCTACTTCCTCTATCAGCAGTGGGCGACCACCCAGAACATGAGCTTGCGCGCGGCGGTCGTCGCTGAGCTCGAGAAGATCGAGCTTCCGCCCGGCAGTCGCTTCGTCTACGAAGAAGTCGAGGCGAACCGGAGCTGCAAGACGGCCAGCATCAGCAGGGTCTTTGCCTCCGAAATCGACCCGATCGAGATTTGCCTGCTGGTCACCCGACCGCTCGCGACGAGAGAGTGGGAGATCGTCACCGCGTGCCGGAGTGCGACGCATCCGTTCACATCACGATTCGCCAGGCTCGTGGCGCGAATGCCTTCCGGGTCAGCCCTGCAGCTGGAGGCGGAGCCAAAGGACTCGAGAGGCCCGCATCTGATGCTGTCGACTCATGGCGATTCGAAGGCCATCCCGCTGGCGAGAGAGGCCGGAAGCTCTTTCTTCACGATCCGTCTGGATAGCTGGGAAGATCCCGAACGCCTGCATGCGCTGTGCCCCGATGCGAGCAGGCGCTGCAGGTGTCGCGACTCGACGCTGTCCGCGTGGCGATTCGCGGACGGGCGGCACTTGACGAGATCGGAGTAGCGCCGCCTCGGTTCAGAAGGCGTCGGGCGCGGCGGCGATCGCGTCGAGCTCGGCGCGCGTGTAGGCGCCGAGGCTCTTGAAGTCGAGCTCGGTGTAGTTCTTGATCCAGCGCATCGCGATCTTGAGCGCCTTGCGATAGCGCTCGTGGGTCTCGGCGCCCTGGCGGCGCGCGAGAATGTCGACGAGCTCGTCGTTCAGCAAGCGCTTCACGAGCGCGAAATCGTGCTGGGTGCCGGTGCCGGTCTCGCGCGCGCGATGGATGATGCGCTGGGCGATCTGGGCGACCGACATGCGGCCGGTCGCGAGGTCTTCCATCAGGGCGGGGTGGATGCCGGGCTTGCCTTCCAGGCTGTCGATGCCCTTGGCGCCGCGGCCGCCCAGCCAGCCCTCGACGTACTCGATGAGCATCCGCGCGTTGCGACGCGTGCCCTCGACGGTGATCGGGCCCTCGGGCGCCTTGATCGCGACCGGATAGTTCTCGGGGTTCGCCATCTGCTCGGTCGGCTTCCAGCCCGAGCCGATCAGCTTCTTGAACGGATCGCCCGCGGTCTTCATGTGGAAGATGTGAGCGACCCAGCCTCGGATGAAGCCCTGCTCGGCTTCCCACTGCTTGTCGCCGCGGATCGCCTCGGCCGCGGCGCGGTTGACGTCGGGATCCGGATTCGGCAGCGCCGTCGCCATGCCGCCGATCGGCACGGCGCCGCGCTTGAGACTGATCGCCACCAGGCGGCGGAAGATGTTCGCCAGGAACGGCGTGGTCTTGATGTCGACGCCGAAGCGATCGGGCCACACCTGGTCGGGATCGGTCATCACGAACTCGAAGATCGACGCCTTGAGGTCCCACCGGGCCGCGTTGAGGCCGGCCGCGTACGGGCCGAGCTCGTAGAGCATCTCTTCCATCTCGTACACGCACGGCAGCGACTCGACCAGCACGATCGCGCGAATCGTCGCGCGGCCGAGGAACGGCAGTTCCCGCTGGCTCAGCGCGAAGAGGTCGCGATACCAGCGGGCCTCGGCGGCGGCCTCGAGCTTGGGCAGATAGAAGTAGATGCCCTGGCCCCGGTCGGCCTGCGCGCGGCCGGCATAAAACAGGGTGAGCGCGGTGCCGAGGAGGGCCGCGTTGACGGGCTTGCCGTCGATCGTGACGTCGGGCTCGTCCAGATGCAGCCCGCGCTCGCGATGCATGAAGAACGGCAGTTCGCCGTCGGCGATCTTGTAGTGCCGATTGCGCTCGCGATCGACGAACGTCAGCTCGCGGTTCACGGCCGCCAGGCGGTTATGCGCGGAGCGCACGGTGTCGATCAGGCGGTGGCCGCCGGAGTCCTCGTCGTCGTCCAGATCGCCGGCCGCGCGCTCACCCTCGGGCCCGGGGTTGAGCGCGTTGATGAACATCGACGTGATCGAGCACGGGCCGGAGATCTCGATGCCGGGCTGCTTGAGATCCTCCGGCACCGGTGGAACGCGCCACGTGCCGGTGTTGGCCTCGCTCGTCGGCGGATGGCTCGGCGGCGTGTGCTGCTTCAGCGCGCGCTCGAGCACGGTGAGCCGTCGCGCGCGCAGCTCGCGCGCACGCGCGTCCAGCTCGTCGTGGAGGCGCGTCAGGTAATCGGAGAAGGCGGGCGTGAACAGCGTCGCCGCCCCTTCCACCGGGGCGAACTTCACTCGCGTAGACACAAATTAATTGTTTCGCATGGCCACCGCGCGGCTGTCAATGGCAGAATGTCTGCGAGTTCCGGAATGGTCAGACGATTTCGCGGGATGGGCAAGGGGCGCAAGACCCGTCGCGCCCTCGAGCGCGGCGGCACCGGCGTAGCACAGCGCCTGCACGAGACGCTTGCCCGCTGGCCGCGCGTGCGCATCACCCCGATGTTCGGCCGCTGGGGCTATCTCGTCGGCGAGACGCTCTTCGGGTGTTTCCCGGTGCGCGAGAAGGAGCACGATCTCTGGGTCCGGCTCGTCCCCGAGGATCAGCGCCGCGCGCTCGCCGACAGCCGGGTGCGCCCCCACCGCCGCTTCGCGCGCAAGGGCTGGATCGAGCTCGACGTCGAGGGCGTCGAGGACATGGGCCGCGCCGTGCGGTGGCTTCGACGCGGCTACGTAGCCGCCTCGCGCGGAATGGCCGCCGACGAAGAGGCTGACGCCTCGATCTGATCGAACTTGACCAGCGGCATCAGCAGCCAGGTGACCGCGGTCATCCCCGCGCCGATGTAGACCAGCTGCTCGTAGCCGACCACCTCGTAGAGACGCGCCCCGACGTTCTCCGAGAGCTTCATCGCCGCGTTCAAGATGGACATGAGCGCGGCGAAGAAGGTCGCCTCGACGCGCGGCGGGCACGACTTGGCGGCCAGGTCGAGGAAGCCGAGATTGAAGATCATGCCGATCGCGCCGAAGACGATCGTGATGACCACGGCCGACACCGTGTCGCGGTAGGCGAGGTACGACAGGGTCGAGAGCACGCCCAGCGCGATCGAGAGATGCATGATGCGCTTGAGCGAGAGACGCCGGGAGAGCGGGGCGTAGAGGAACGCGCCGACGACCCCCGACAGAGCGCCGAGCGCGGCCAGCCGCCCGATGAACTGCTGGCTGAAGTGCAAGGTGTCGGTCTGGTAGTAGAGGAACGCCGGGCCGAACGACGGGCTGAACCAGAAGAAGAAGATGAAGCCCGCGACCAGCCAGATCTCGCGGCCGCCGAGGGCGGCGCGGATTGCCTGCCACGTCTCGAGAAACGCCGCCCGGCTCGCGCGTACCGGCGTCTCGCGCACGAACGTGAGGCCCATGCTGAGCGACATCAACGGAAAGCACGCCGCCAGGAGAAAGGCCGCGCTGAGGCTTCGCGTCTCGGCCAGCTGGCCCCCGAGCTCGCCCACCAGCACGGATGCGAGCGTGATGCACGCCCACTGCACGGACTGAAACGCACCGGTGAGGCCAAGCGGCCGTCCGTTCTCGACCATCATCGCGTCGGTGAGCACGTCGGTGAATGCGAGGCCCAGCGACATCACGAAGAAGAGCACGAAGCCCTGGACAACGGTGAAGCTGGTGAGACCGAAGAGGTCGAACGTCCAGATCTCACCGATCGCGATCCAGTTGCCCCACGCGAGCACGAGCCCGGCGAGTCCTGCCACCGCCGAGGTGAGCAGGAAGTAGCTCTGGCGCCGCCGGCCGAAGAGCGGCACGAAGTCGGAGAGGAGCCCGTACAGCGGCTTGGCGAACCAGGGCAGCCACGCGATCAGGGCGAAGTCGGCAACCTGGCTGGCGCTGAGCCCGCGATCCTTGAGGACGATCGTGATCGTCTGCTCGGGCAGATACCACATGCCCTGGGCGAAGTAGACGATTCCGAAGAGGACCGCGAGCCGTTTGGCTTCCGGCGTCTTGAACGGGTTGAGCCGCGCGAGCCAATCGCGCATCCGCCGCCATGATACCTTTGCTCCGTGCCCACGCTTTCGGTTTGTCCTCACGACTGCCCGTCGTGCTGCAGCCTCGTCGTCACGGTCGATGACGGCCGCCTCGCGTCCGTCACCGGCAACCCCGATCACCCGTTCACCCGCGGCGTCATCTGCGGCAAGGTGCGCGAGTACGCCGAGCGGGTTCATTCGCCGCTGCGCGTGCGGACGCCGCTCAAGCGGGTGGGACCGAAGGGAGCGGGCGAGCTCACACCGATCTCGTGGGACGACGCGATCGCGACCATCGCCGAGCGCTGGCGGGCGATCATCGCGACGGACGGCGCCGAGGCGATCCTGCCGTTCTCGTACGCGGGCTCGATGGGGCAGGTGCAGTACTACGCCGGCCATCCCTTCTTCCATGCGCTGGGCGCCAGCCGGCTCGACCGCACGATCTGCGTCACGACGGCCTACGCCGGCTGGCGGGCGACCGTCGGCGCCGTCACCGGCAACGACTCCGAGCAGATGGTGGGCGCGGACCTCGTCGTGCTCTGGGGCGTGAACGCGTCGTACTCGACGATCAACGTGATGACGCTCGTCAAGCAGGCGCGCGCCCGCGGCGCCCACGTCGTCGCGATCGATCCCTACCGGACGCCGACCGCCCAGCAGGCCGACGAGCACCTGATGGTGCGTCCCGGTACCGACGCGGCGCTGGCCCTGGCCGTCATGCACGTGCTGATCGCCGAGGGCCGCGTCGACCGCGGCTACGTCGAGCGCGCGACGCTCGGATTCGAGCGGCTCGCCGAGCACGTGCGCGCCTACTCGCCCGATGCGGTCGCGCCCATCGTCGGGCTGCCCGCGGAGACGATCGTGAGGTTCGCGCGCCGCTACGGCGCCACGCCGCGCACGTTCATCCGGATCGGCATCGGCCTCTCGCGCCACGACAACGGCGCCATGACGTGCCGAACCCTCGCGTGCCTGCCGGCGCTGACCGGGGCCTACGCGGATCCCCACGGCGGCGCGCTGCTCTCGACCGGCGGCGCCTACGGCTTCGACTATGCCGTGCTCGAGCGCCCGGACCTGATGCCGACTCCGGCGCCGCGCATGATCAACATGATCCAGCTCGGCCGCGCCTTGACGGATCCCGCGCTGACACCGCCGGTGCGCTCGCTCTACGTGTACAGCTCGAACCCGGCAGCGGTCTGCCCGGACCAGACTCGCGTGCTCCGCGGCCTCGCGCGCGAGGACCTGTTCACGGTGGTGCACGAGCAGGTGTTGACCGACACCGCGCACTACGCCGACCTCGTGCTGCCCGCGACGACCTCGATGGAGCATCTCGATCTCTATCGCTCGTTCGGCCAGCTCACCTTGCAGCTCGCGCGTCCGGTCGTGCCGCGACAGGCGGAGGCGAAGTCGAACTGGGAGACGTTTGCGCTGCTGTCGCGCGCGATGGGCGTTGCCGAGGGGCACTACGCGAAGGGCGACGAGGGGCTCATGCGCGAGTTCCTGGCCGGGGGAGACGCCAGCGTGCGCGGCGTCAGCTGGGAGCAGCTCGTTCGCGACGGCTGGGTGAGGGTGAACCTGCCCCAGCCCTACATGCCGTTCGCCAACGGCGCGCCCACGCCGTCAGGAAAGGTC
>DATEMW010000015.1:0-24996 GCA_035275385.1 Candidatus Methylomirabilota bacterium
GTCGGTGGCGTGCACCGAGATGTAGAGCGGCGACAGATGCTGCTCGATGATCCGCGCGAACGAGGCCTCGTCGAGGTCGCTCAGCGTGATGTAGTTGCCGTGCAGGAACGAGAGCCTGAAGTCGTCGTCCTTGACGTAGAGGCTCCGGCGCATGCCCTTGGGCAGCTGATGGATGAAGCAGAAGACGCACTTGTTGGCGCACGTCGCGATGTCGCTCGGGCGCGGCGCCGTCAGCTCGAGGCCGAGGCCGGGTCCGCGGCGATGCAGGCGCCGGACAGCCGTCACACCGTCGCGCTCCACCGTCAGCTCGAGCCGCTCCTCGCCGGCGTGGAACTGGAAGTCGATCGCGTCGCGCAGGCGATGCCCGTTGACGGCCACGATCCGGTCGCCGCGAGCGAGGCCGGCCGCGGCCGCCGGCGTGCGCGGCGTGACCGCGGCGACGGTCACGCCCGCGGGCTCAGCGGTACAGGGCGTTTTCAGGGGACTCCTCCCGCGCTCCGGCGGGAGAGGCGTTGAGGAACCGCATACCCTGGACGATGTACTGCAGTCCCGAGATCACCGTGAAACCGGCCGCGAGCCAGAGCACGAAGTTGGGCGCGATCTGGATCTGGAAGAAGCGCGCGAGCAGACCGCTCAGCACCGCAAGGACCTGGAACAACGTCGCCGCCTTCCCCGCCCATGTCGGGCGGGGTCTGATGCGACCGCCCGTCATGTAGATCAGGAGCGCGCCGAAGACGAGGATCACGTCGCGGCTGATGACGACCGCGGCGATCCAGAACGGCAGCGCCTTCAGATAGGTCAGCGTGACGAACGACGAGGTCAGCAGGAGCTTGTCCGCCATGGGATCGAGGAACGCGCCCAGCGAGCTCTCGTCCTTCCAGTGCCGCGCCGCCCAGCCGTCGAGCAGATCGGTCAGGGCGGCGATGCCGAAGACGACCAGGGCCGGGCCCGGCCGACGGTAGACGAGGAGCGTGACGAAGACCGGGATTAACAGGATGCGAAGCAGGGTGAGCCAATTGGCCAGTCCCATGGGGCGCTCAGTCTACCACTGCCACGTCGGGCCCCGGCTCACCAACCCGGTAGCGTCCCAGCGCGCCGAGGAGCCCCACTGGAAGATCCACATCCAGCTCGACGAAGCCCGGCATATCGCGCCGCGCGAGGACACGGCCCCGCTCGTAGCACAGCGTCAGCAAGGCGCCCTCGCCGTGCGGGATTCTGAGCGTCAAGTGGCCAACCGGCGGCAGCGCGCGCTCGATCGCTCCCAGCAGCGCGTCGATGCCGATACCGTCCGCGGCCGAGATCGCGATTGCGTCGCGCCGGTTGGCCAGCACGGCCGGATCGGTCTCGAGCCGGTCGATCTTGTTCAGCGCGAGCACCGTCGGGCGGTCGGCGACGCCGAGCTCGGCCAGGAGATCGTCGACCGCTTTCAGGTGATCGTCGATCGCCGGATGGCTCGCATCGACTACGTGCAGCAGCACGTCGGCGTCGGCGAGCTCCTCGAGCGTCGCGCGGAACGCGGCCACCAGCTCGTGTGGCAGCTTTCTGATGAAGCCGACCGTATCGGTCAGGACGAAGCGCCGGCCCCCTTCGGGCTGCACGACACGCGCGGCCGGGTCGAGCGTGACGAAGAGCTGGTCGGCGGCGGTCAGCTGAGAGCCCGCCAGGCGGTTGAGCAGGGTCGTCTTGCCGGCGTTGGTGTAGCCGACGAGCGCGACGACGGGCACGCCCGCGCGGCGGCGCCCCTGGCGCTGCAGACGCCGGTGCACCTGCACGCCGTCGAGCTGCCGGCGGATCTGCATCACCTTGCGGCGGATCGCGCGTCGGTCCGACTCGAGCTGCGTCTCGCCCGGTCCGCGGGTACCGATGCCGCCGCCCAGCCGCTCGAGGTGGCTCCACTGCCCGACGAGCCGCGGCAGCAGATACGTGAGCTGCGCCAGCTCGACCTGCAGCTTGCCCTCGCTCGTGCGCGCGCGCTGGGCGAAGATGTCGAGGATCAGCGCGGTGCGGTCGATGACCTTGATGCCGAGCGCCTGGGAGATGTTGCGCTCCTGGATCGGCGACAGCGGGTCGTCGGAGACGAAGAGCACCGCGGATTCGGCGCGCGCGGTCTGGCCGATCTCGTCGATCTTGCCGCGGCCGAAGAAGAGCCCGGGCGCCGGCGCGGCGCGGTCCTGGGTGACGCGGCCCACGACGGTGCCGCCGGCGGCGGTGACGAGACCGGCGAGCTCCTCGAGCGATTCGTCGATCTCGAACCGACGCTGCGATGGGCGCCGCAGCGCCGCGATCACCGCGCGCTCGCGCGTGCTGCGCACGGTCGGCGTGCGCTTCATCCGCCGACGCCCTCCCGCGCGAGCACACCCGCTCGCGCCAGCGCCGCGGCGATCGCGTCCGCTGCGCCGTCCACGCCGCCGACCGCGTCGACGTCGATCCACTCGATGCCGGGCTCGCGCGCGAACCACGTCCACTGCCGCTTGGCGTAGCGCACCGTGTCGCGCTGCATGAGCCGGAGCGCCTCGGCCGGCGCGAGCGCGCCGCGCGACACCTGGACGAACTCGCGATAGCCGATCGACTGGAGCGCCGACAGCGCCGGATCGTAGCCGCGCGCCAGCAACCCCTCGACCTCCGCACGCAGCCCTGCCGCGACGAACGCCGCCGCACGCGCAGCGAGACGGCGCGCCAGCGCCTGCCGGTCCATCGTGAGCCCGAAGTACGTCACGTCGTACGTCTCGATCGGCTCGCTCCAGCGCGCCTGCGCCAAGGTGCCGGCGCCGGCTCGCGCGAGCTCGAGCGCGCGGACGACCCGGACGTGATCGTTGGGGTGCAGGCGCTGCGCCACCGCCGGCGCCGCCACGGTGAGGCGCGCGTGGAGCGAGGCACGGCCCTCCACGGCGGCGATCGACGCCAGCTCGCGTCTGAAGTCGGGGTCGGCCGGCGGGGCCGGATCGAGGCCTCGCAGGAGCGACCGGATGTAGAGACCCGTACCGCCGACGAGGACCGGCAGGCGCCCGCGTGCGCGAATCGCCGCGATCGCGGCTTCGGCGTCCTGACGAAATCGCGCCGCCTGATAGCGATCGTCGGGGTCGACCACGTCGATCAGATGGTGGGCGACGACACGGCGGGTCTCGGCGCTCGGCTTGCCCGTCGCGACGTCCATGCCGCGGTAAACCTGACGCGAATCCGCGCTGACGACCTCGATCGCCGCTCGCCGCGCCAGCGCCGCGGCCACCTCGGTCTTGCCGACACCGGTAGGCCCGGCGATCACGACCAGCGACCCCTTCACGCGTTCAGTCACCTGGCTTCAGTGTATCAGCGGAATTTCCAGCAATCCGCGCCGACCGAGAGGCTACCAGGTCCGCTTGAGCTCGCGCCGAATATCGTGCAGTGACACGCGGCTCACGATGGGCCGGCCGTGAGGGCAGAAGTAGGGCGTCTGGGTCGTCGAGAGCTCGACGACGAGCCGCTCCATCTCCTCGCGCGCCAGCGGCATGTTGGCCTTCACCGCCGCGCGGCAGGCGACGAACGCGAGCGCCCGGTCGAGCGTCGGCTCGCCGGCGCCGGGCCCGCCGAACTCGTCCACGGCGGCTTCGATCAGCCGCCTGGGCTCGCTGCCCTTGAGGAGCGCGGGCACCGCGCGCACCACGATCGCACCGGTGCCGAACCCCTCGAACGCGAACCCCAGACGCTCGAGCGGCGCGCGCCAGCGCTCGAGCAAGGCCGAGGAAGCCGGCGGCAGATCGAGCGGCTCGGGGAAGAGCAGCGCCTGGGCGGCGGGCGTGCCCTCGCGGAGCTCCTGCTGGAGCCGCTCGAACAGCACGCGCTCGTGCGCCACGTGCTGATCGAGGAAGAAGACTTCGTCCTCCGAGGTCGAGACCACGAACGTGTCCTGCACCTGGCCGAGCACGCGCCCGAACAGCGGCCGCGTCTCGGTGGCCGTCGCCACGCCGAAGAGCGCCGCCTGCTCGGCCACTCCGCTCGCGCCGGGCGTGGCCGCGGCCACGGGATCGCCGCCGCGCAGCTCGACGTCGGGGATGACCGCCGGACGGCGAAGGCCCGAGAGGGTGGCCGCGGCGACCATCTCGTAGATCAGCCGCGGATGGCGGAATCGCACCCAGGCCTTCGTCGGGTGCACGTTCACATCCACGTCGGCTTCCGCCATCGAAATCGCGAGCAGGACGATCGGGAACCGGTCGCGCGGCAGCAGCGGCCGGTACGCGTCCAGGGTCGCCTGGAGCAGCGCCGGATCGCGCACCGGCCGCCCGTTGACGATCACGACGATCTCGTCGCGGTTGCCGCGCGTGAGATCGGGCGGGCTCACGAGCCCGCGCACGCCGACGCCGTGCTCGCTGCGGTCGACCGCGATCAGCCGCTCGGCGACCTCGTGACCCCAGAGCGCGCCCACGCGCTGGCGCAGGTCGCTCGCGGCGGGCGCCGTCAGCACCGCGCGGGCGTTGTTCGCCACGCGCAGGTGCACGCGCGGATGCGCGAGCGCCAGCTGGGTCAGCGCGCGCAGGCTCGCCGACAGCTCGGTCGCCGGCGACTTCAAAAACTTGAGCCGCGCGGGCGTGTTGAAGAAGAGGTCGCGCACCTCCACGCTCGTGCCGGAGTCGACGGGCACCGCGAGCCGCTGCTTGACCGTCCCGCCCTCGCCGGCCAGGCGCAGACCCTCCGCGGCGTCGCGCGCGCGGCTCGTGAGCGTGAACCGCGAGACGGCGCAGATCGCCGCCAGCGCCTCGCCGCGGAACCCGAGCGTCGCGATCGCGTCGAGATCCTCGTCGTGCGCCAGCTTCGAGGTCGCGTGGCGCTCGAGGGCCAGCGGCAGCTCGTCGGCGGTCATCCCGATTCCGTCGTCGATGACGCGGATGAGCACGGTGCCGCCGTCGCGCAGATCGACCGTCACGGTCTGGGCCCCGGCGTCGAGCGCGTTCTCGACGAGCTCTTTCACCGCCGAGGCCGGACGCTCGACGACCTCGCCGGCGGCGATCTTGTTGACGAGATGGTCAGGCAGCCGGCGAATGCGGATTAGTGGCCTCCGAGCCTCTGCTGCCATTTCGCCAGGATGTTCAACGCCTCGAGCGGCGTGAGATGCGCCAGATCGAGGCTCGCCAGCTCGGCCAGCATCGGGTCGGGCACCGCGGGGGCGAAGAGCCCGAGCTGCACGGCGTCGCTCGCGTCGGTGCGCAGCTGACCGGCTTCCTCGAGCTCGGCCAGGAGCGCCTTGGACCGGGCGATCACCGCCGCGGGCAAGCCGGCCAGCCGCGCCACCTGGATGCCGTAGCTGCGGTCGGTCCCGCCGGGCTGCACCTTGTGGAGGAAGACGATCTCGTCGTTCCACTCGCGGACGGCGACGTGGAAGTTGCGGACCGCGCCGAGCCGACCGGCCAGCCGCGTGAGCTCGTGAAAATGCGTCGCGAAGAGCACCTTCGCGCCGTGTCCCCGGTCATGCAGCGCTTCGACGACGGCCCACGCGATCGCGAGGCCGTCGAAGGTCGAGGTGCCGCGGCCGACTTCGTCGAGCAGCACGAGGCTCCGCGGCGTCACGTTGTTGAGGATCGTGGCGGTCTCGATCATCTCGACCAGAAAGGTGCTCTGGCCGCGCGCGAGGTTGTCTTGCGCGCCGACCCGTGTGAACACGCGATCGATCACGCCGATCCGCGCCTCGCGCGCCGGCACGAAGGCGCCGATCTGCGCCATGATCACGAGGTGGCCGGTCTGCCGCAGGTAGACCGACTTCCCCGACATGTTGGGTCCGGTCAGGATGACGATGCGCGCGTCGTGGTCGAGCGCCAGCTCGTTCGGCGTCACCGGCGTGCCGGCGCGCGCCTCGAGCACGGGATGGCGGCCCTCGACGATCGTCAGCGCGCGGCCGTCGTCGACGGTCGGCCGGACGTGGCCCCGGCGGTGCGCCACTTCGCCGAGCGAGGCGAAGACGTCCAGACGGGCCACCGCGCGCGCGGTCTTCATGAGCTCGTCGGCGCGCGCGGCCACGGTGCGGCGCACCTCCTCGAACAGCTCGTACTCGAGGCGCCGCCGGCGCTCGTCGGCGCCGAGCGCCTTGGCCTCGTACTCCTTGAGCTCCGGCGTCACGTAGCGCTCGGCGCCCGTGAGGGTCTGGCGCCGCACGTACTCCGCGGGCACGCGCGAAGCCTGGGCGTGCGTCACCTCGATCCCGTAGCCGAACACGCGATTGAACCGGACGCGCAGGCTCGAGATGCCGGTGCGCGCGCGCTCCCGCTCCTCGAGCCCGGCGATCCACGCGCGCGCCTCGCGCGCGTCCCTGACGATCGCGGCGAGCTCGGCGTGCCAGCTCTCGCGAATCAGCCCCCCGTCGTGCAGCGCCAGCGGCGGCTCGTCCTCGAGCGCCGCCGTCAAAAGGTCGCGCAGGTCGTCGAGCGGCGCCAGCTCGCCGGCCGTGTCGGCGACCGCGGGCGCGGCGATCGAGGCCGTGAGCCGGCGGATGTCCTGGAGCGGCGCCAGGCAGGCCCGCAGCCCCACCAGATCGCGCGCGTGCGCCTGCCCGAGCGTCGCACGGCTCGTCAGCCGCTCGAGATCGCCGATGCGGCGGAGCAAGGTCGTCAGCCGCGCGCGCTCGGCGGGCGCCTCGACCAGCGCGCCGACCGCGTCCTGCCGCGCGGCGATCGAGGCCGGCTCGAGCAGCGGGCGCAGAAGCCACTGACGCAAGAGCCGCGCGCCCATCGGCGTGACGGTCTCGTCGAGCACGCCGAACAGCGACTCGCGCGCGCTGCCGGAGCTCGAGGTCAAGAGCTCGAGGGTCACCACCGCGGTCTCGTCGAGCGCCATCGCGTCGGCGGCGGTGAGCCGCGCCAGGCGCGTCAGGTGGCCGAGCGCGTCGCCCTGGGTCGCGCGCAAGTATGCGAGCGCCGCCGACGCGGCGCCGAGCCCCGCCGTCAGGTCGCCGACACCGAAGGCGGCGAGCGACTCCACGCGGAAATGCGCGCAGAGGTCGGCGGCCGCGCGGCGCGGCGAGAAGGTCGCCGGGTCGCAGAACGTCAGCGCCGCGCCGGTCGCCTGCAGCCGCGCCAGCAGCGGCTGGTCGGCGCGTGCGGTCTCGGGCAGCAGGATCTCCGCGGGGCGCCGCAGGAGCGCGGCCGCGAACACCTCGGCGCTCTTGCCCGCGTCCTCACCCGCCCAGAACTCGCCGGTCGAGACGTCGACGAGCGCGACCCCCGTCGCGTCGCGGCCGAGGCTCACCGCCAGCAGGAAATTGTTGGCGGCACCCTCGAGATAGGCCGTGTCGGTCAAGGTGCCGGGCGTGATGATCCTGACGACGTCCCGCCGAAGGAGCTTCCGCTCGCGTCCCGGCGCCTCGAGCTGCTCGCAGACCGCGATCTTCTGGCCGGCGTGCACGAGCCGCGCGATGTAGCCGTCGGAGGCGTGGTGGGGAATCCCCGCCATCGGCGCCCCCTGTCGCGCCGTCAAGGTGATCTGCAGCAGGCGCGCGGCCAGCTCGGCATCCTCGAAGAACGTCTCGTAGAAATCGCCGAGGCGAAACAGCAGGACGTGGTCGGGGTACCGCTGCTTGAGGTCGCGGTACTGCCGCATCATCGGGGTGAGTTCGTCGCGCTCAGCCACCAAGCCGGCCCTTGAGGCGATCGTACGTGGTTTCGAGCGTCTCGGGGAGCACACGTGTGTCGGCGACGACGGCGATGAAGGCGTTGTCGCCGTTCCAGCGCGGCACCACGTGAATGTGCAGATGGTCGACGATGCCCGCGCCGGCCACCCGGCCTTGATTGAGCCCGACGTTGAACCCCTCGGGCCGGTATTCAGCCGAGAGGATCGAGACGCCGAGCGTCACCAGCTCCATCGCGGCGGTCATCTCCTCAGATGTCGTCTCGAGCAGGGTGCCGACGTGACGGTTCACCACGGCCATCAAGTGGCCGGAGGCGTAGGGATAACGGTTCAGGATGAGGAAGGCGTGAGGGCGCCGCGTGAGAAGGAGGCTCGTTCGGTCGTCCGCGCCCGAGAGTGCGTCGCAGAAGACGCATCCGGCGGAGGAGGCCCTGACGGAGGTGATGTAGCTCATGCGCCAAGGCGCCCAGAGGCGATTCACACCGCCGCCGGGAGGCGCCTCAGCCGTTGACGAGCTCGCGCAGTCGCTTTCCTACCTTGAAGAACGGCACCCGCTTCTGGGGGACGTCGACGCTCGATCCGGTCTTGGGATTGCGGCCCTTTCGCGAGTTGCGGTGGCGGATCCGGAAACTCCCGAAGCCTCGAAGCTCGACCTTGTCGCCCTTCGACAACGCATCGGTGATGTTGTCGAAGATTGTGTTGACGATCGTTTCCGTCTCTTTTTTGGTCAGGCTCGAGAGCTTCGAGACCTCGTCGATCAGGTCGGCTTTCGTCATCGTCTACTCCCGTCACAATTCGGGGGTGACCCGGGCTCGAACTGGATAGCAAGTTAGCACGCTGCACACAATAATGTCCACCATCGTAAGCATTTAGCGACCACAGCCAGGTTAACCCACTTCGTTTTCGATTCGGAACGAGAAACTTCACAGCCACGCTGTGTTGGCAGCCGCCCGGGATCGGGCTCTGGAATCAGCCGCTATGTATTTCGACAGATATGATGGAGTCTTGGGCCGCACTATATCAGATAGCCCTTGATCGTTTGGGCTCGATCGTGACGTCTCAATCCATCAGGTAGAGCGGGGTCCTCAGGAGCGAGAGCCCGGGGGAAACGCGGGTCCACCCGCCGAGGTCGAGCTGATTGCGCAAAAGATCCATGATCGACAGTTTCTTCTTCGGGCCGACGACGTTAGGGGGCGTCGGCAGACCCGCCAGCGCAGCCGCGCCGTCCACCGCCTCCTCGAGTCCGCCGAGGACGTCCACCATTCTGAGGTCCTTGGCCTGCGAGCCCGACACGATGCGCCCGTCGGCGAACCCGAGCACCTGGGCGCGGTCGAGCTTGCGCCCCGCGGCGACCGCCGAGATGAACTGCGCGTGGACGTCGTCGAGCAGGGTCTGCAAGACGCGCCGCTCGTCGGGTGTCATGGCGCGCGAGATGTTGCCGATGTCCTTGTATTGCCCGGCCTTCACCACGACGTAGTCGACGCCCACCTTCTTCATGAGCCCGTCGAGGTTCGGGAGCTGGAAGATCACGCCGATCGATCCGGTCAGGGTGCCGGGGTTGGCGTAGATCTTGTCGGCGGCGACCGCGACGTAGTATCCGCCCGACGCGGCGACTGCACCGAGGGACGCCACCACGGGCTTGCCGGCCTGGCGCAGGCGCATGACGGCGGCGTGCAGCTCCTGGGTGGGCCCGACGACGCCGCCCGGGCTGTTGATCCGGAGCACGACCGCCTTGACGAGGGGGTTGTCGCGATGCGCCTTCAGCTCGTGCACCAGGTCGTCGACGTCGACGATGGTGCCCTCGAGCTCGACGATGGCCACGCGAGCGCCGAAGACGGCGCCGCCGCCCGTCGGCGTCAGCGACACCGACAGGGCGACGACGAACAGCAGCGCGACTCCGACGTAAATCGCCAGCGCGGTCAGAACGACGGTGCGCCGGCTGACCGGTCTATTCCTCGTCGTCGTCGTCGTAGTCGTCACGATGCTTGCCGCGCCGGCCCTGCTGACCGCGACGCCCGCCGCCACGCTCACCTTCCATTTCCTTCGGCGGCTCGATGGCGTGTGCCAGCTCCTTCAAGGAGAGGCCGATGCGCCGCTCGTTCGCGTCGACGCGGATGACGAGCAGGGTCAGCTCGTCCCCGACGCTCACGAGCTCGTCGGGACGGCCGATCGGACGATTGGACATCTGCGAGATGTGCAAGAGCCCGTCCACACCGGGCTCGAGCTCCACGAAGGCGCCGAAGTCGGTGAGGCGCACGACCTTGCCCGTGACTCGCGAGCCCATCGGAAACCGCTGCTGGACCGTCGTCCACGGATCGGGCTGGATCTGCTTGAGCCCGAGCGAGATGCGCTTGTTCTCGCGGTCGAGGTTCAGGATCTGCGTCTCGATCTCCTGGCCCTTCTTCAGGATTTCCGAGGGATGACCCACGTTGCGGGTCCAGGACATGTCCGAGATGTGCAGGAGCCCATCCACCCCGGGCTCGAGCTCGATGAACGCACCGAAATCGGTGAGGTTCCTCACCCGCCCCATCATCCGGGCACCGGGCTTGTAGCGCTGCTCGATCGTCGCCCACGGATCGGGCTCGACCTGCTTCATGCCCAGTGAGATCCGCTTGGCCGCGCGGTTGACGTCGAGCACGATCACGTCGACCTCGTCGCCCACGTTGACGAGCTTCGACGGATGGCGCACGCGACGCGTCCAGGACATCTCGGACACGTGTACGAGCCCCTCGACACCCGGCTCGAGCTCGATGAAGGCGCCGTAGTTCGTGAGGCTCACGACCTTGCCCTTGGTCTTGGTGCCGGCGGCGTACGTCTTCTCGACGATCTCCCAGGGATCCGACGACTTCTGCTTGTAGCCGAGCGATACCCGCCCGGTCTCGCGGTCGAAGTGCAACACCACGACCTCGACCTGATCGCCGACCTGGAAGATCTCGGAGGGATGTCCCACGCGGCCCCAGCTCATGTCGGTCACGTGGAGAAGACCATCAATGCCACCAAGGTCGATGAAGGCGCCGTAGTCGGTGATGTTCTTGACGGTGCCGGTGAGCACCATACCTTCTGAAAGCACCTGCAATGTGTGCTTCTTCTTCTCCTCGCGCTCCTCTTCGAGGACCGACCGGCGCGAGAGCACCACGTTGCCGCGGCGGCGGTTGAGCTTGATCACCTTGGAGCGAATCGTCTGTCCGACCATCGAGGCCAGGTTCTTCACCGGGCGCAGGTCGACCTGGGAGCCCGGCAAGAACGCCTTCACGCCGACGTCGACGGCGAGACCGCCCTTGACGACCTCGACGACACGGCCCTCGACCGGCGCGCCCTTCTCGTACGCCTGGGTGATCGAATCCCAGACCTTGATCTTGTCGGCCTTGTCCTTCGAAAGGACGATGAGCCCCTCGGAGTCTTCCTTGGCCTCGAGGTAGACCTCGATCTCCTCACCGACCTTCGGCAGGCTGCCGTGGCGGTGGAACTCCTCGATGGGGATCGCGCCCTCGCTCTTGTAGCCGACGTCGACGAGGACCTCGCTCGAGCCGATGTGGACCACGCGGCCGCGGACCACCTCGCCTTCCTCGAATTCGGTCACGCCGGTGCCGTACCAGTCCTCCATCCGTTCCTCGGCCGCGTCTCCGCCCTCCCCTCGCGGCTCGCCGAGGTACTGCCGTGGTTCGTCCTTCTTCATACCGCCCGTTCCTCCAGTCATTTTATTTGCCCGAACCGCCTACGACTCGAACCGACTCCTGCCGGCCCTGACCGGTGCCGGCAATAATACCTTTCCGGAGCCGCGAAATGGCGTCCATCATCTCGCGGCTCGCGCTCTCGTACTGGGCCTTCCGATCCGCCCCCCGTTCGGCCTCGAACCGCAGCGGCTTCCCGAAGGTTACCGTCACCTTGGCCGGGCGCGGCAGGCGGCGGCCCCGCGGCCACGCGCGGCCGGAGCCGCTCACGTAGACCGGAACGACCGGGGCGCCGCTCGAGACGGCGAGGAGCCCCGCGCCAGCTTTGGCCGGCCGGATCACGCCCTCGTCGCCGCGCGTGCCTTCGGGGAACACCAACAGCGCGCCGCCCTCTTCGAGCACACGCTTGGCTGTCCTGAGCGCGCTGGGGTCTGCGCCCTCGCGCCGGATCGGCCGGGCCTTGAGCGCGCGGATCAGCGCGCCGAACAGCGGGATCTCGAAGAGCTCTGCCTTCGCCATGTAGGTCAGCTGCCGGTCGGATGCTCCGCCGACGAGCGGCGGGTCGAGCAAGCTCGAATGGTTCGAGACCATCAAGACCGGCCCGTGCGCTGGAATGTTCTCCGTCCCCACCGCCTCGAGCCGGAACATCAGACGCATGACCGCGACCGCCAGGACCTTGCACCCGGCGTAGAACCAACTCCACGGAGTCGTCACGATACCAGCTTGCTTATGATGCTCGATCGCCGACATGAGATGCTCGACGACCTGTGTGGCGCTGAGGTCCGACGTGTCGATCTCGATCGCGCCGTCGGGCCGGCGCAGCGGCGCCAGCTCGCGCGTCTCGTCCTGCCGATCGCGCGCGGCGAGCTCGCGGGTGATCGCGTCGAGGGGCGCCGACGTCGCGGCCGCCGCGAGCTCGGCCTGCCGGCGCCGCGCGCGGGCGTCGAGCGACGCGGTGAGAAAGAACTTCACGTCGGCGTCGGGGCAGACCACCGTGCCCGTGTCGCGGCCCTCGAGGACGACGCCGCCGTCGGCGGCCAGCTGGCGCTGAAGCGGCGTGACCCTGTCGCGGACCGCCGCCAGCCGCGTCACTTCGGAGGTGACCTGCGCGACCTCGCGACTGCGGATCGCCTCGGTCACATCCTCGCCATTCAGATAGACGCGGCCGGCCACCACCGTGATCGAGAGCGTCGCCAGATGCGCACGGAGCTCGGCGCTTTCGCGCGCCGGCACGCCGGACCGCATGACGCTGAGGGCGAGGGCCCGATACATCGCGCCGGTGGGGATGAGCGTGTAGCCCAGACGCTCGGCCAGCCCGCGGGCCGCGGTGCTCTTCCCCGCCCCGGCCGGGCCGTCGATCGTGATCACGGGTTTCTTTCGCGACACCAGAGACGCCTTACCGCACCTGGTCGCGCGTGGCCTTGATGCGCGCCAGCACCGCGCGGAGCGCCTCGGCCCGGCCGCCGTCGATCACCTGCTGCAGCTCGCCGAGCGCCTCGCGGAACGCCTCGACGGTGGTGGACAGCGCGTCGCGGTTGGCCAGGAAGATCTCGGTCCACATGTCCGGATCGCCCGCCGCGATCCGCGTCGTGTCCCGGAACCCGCGCGCGGCGAGCTCGAACGCCGCCGGCTCGACCCGCGCGGCGCCGTCGACCAGGGCGCACGCGATCAGGTGCGGCAGATGGCTGATCGCCGCGACCGTCCGATCGTGCGTCTCGGGATCGAGCGAGGTCACGCGCGCGCCCAGCGCCTCCCAGAACTCGGTGGTCTTCTTGAGCGCGGCCAGCTCGGTCGCTTCGGTCGGCGTCACCACCACCGTCGCGCCGCGGAAGAGGTCGGGGCGCGCCACGCGGTAGCCGGCCTGCTCCGAGCCCGCCATCGGATGGCTGCCGACGAACGCCAGCGGGCGCCCCGCGGCCAGGCGCTCGGCCGCACGCACGATGTTGCGCTTGGTGGAGCCGACGTCGGTGACGACGGCGCCGACGGGCGCCGCTCGCCACACGCGCTCGAGCAGCCCTTCGATCGTCAGCACCGGCGCGGCCAACAATACGAAATCGGCGTCGCGCACCCCGGCGTCCAGGTCGGTCACCGCGAGGTCGAGGGTGCCGTCGTCGAGCGCCGGCTGCAGCCGGCCCGCGTCGCGCCCGATGCCGACGATCCGCCGGGCAAGCCCGCCCTGCCGCGCCGCCTTCGCCACGGAGCCGCCCAGCAGGCCGACGCCGATTACCGCAAGCTCGCGGATCACGCGGGCGTCTTCCCCAGCACCGCGCGCAGCGCTTTTACGAGCTTGCGATTCTCTTCCGGCGTGCCGACCGTGATGCGGAACGCGGTCTCGAGCCCGAACGGCGTCATCGGCCGGACGATCACGCCCTTGTGGAGAAGCTTCTGATAGATGTCGGCCGCGCTCCGGCCGACGTCGACCAGGATGAAGTTCGCTCGCGACGGCACGTACGAGAGCCCGATGCTCTTGAACTCGTCGTAGAGGTAGTGCCGGCCCGCCTCGATCATGCGCACGCACTCGAGCACGTGCGCGTCGTCGTCGAGCGCCGCGAGCGCCGCGGCCTGGGCCAGCGAGTTCACGTTGAACGGCTGCCGGATCCGGTTCATCAGCGCCACCGCGTCGGCATCGGCGATGCCGTAGCCCACCCGCAGCCCGGCCAGGCTCGTGGCTTTCGAGAACGTTCTGAGAACGACGACCTTGCGGCCCTGCTTGACCGACGCGATCATGTCCGGGAAGTCCGGGCCCATCGCGAACTCGATGTACGCCTCGTCGAACACGACGATCGTGCGCTCGGGCACGCGGGCCATGAAGTGCTCGACCTCGTCCTTGGTGACGATCGTCGCGGTCGGGTTGTTCGGATTCGCGACGAAGACGATCTTGGTCATCGGCGTGATGGCGCGCGCCATCGCCTCGAGGTCGAGGCGGAAATCCTTCAGCATCACCATCACGCGCACGCCACCGGCGGCCTGCACGATCATCGGATAGACCACGAACGACGGATGCGGCACGACCGCCTCGTCGCCGGGGCGCAGGAACGTGCGCACCAGGAGCTCGATCAGCTCGTTCGAGCCGTTGCCGAGCACCACCTGATCGGGCATGACGCCGTGCTTCTTGGCGAGCGCCTGCCGGAGATAGAAGCCGCTGCCGTCCGGATAGCGGTCGAGCGACGCCAGCGCCGCGATGATCGCCTTCTGCACCCGGTCGGACGGCGGCAGCGGGTTCTCGTTGGACGCGAGCTTGATCGGGTTCTGAATGTTCAGCTCACGCTCGAGTTCCTCGATCGGCTTGCCGGGCTCGTAGGGAGCGATGCCGAGGATATGCTCGTTCGCCAGCGACTCCCACTGCGTTGGCATGCGCTCTCCTTTAGAGGGCCGGGTACGACCCGAGAACCTTCAGGAACAAGGTTCGCTCGCCGATCTCTTTCAGCACGGACGAGACCGGCGGCGTGTCGCGGTGGCCCTCGAGGTCCACGAAGATCACGTACTCCCAGGGCCGCTGCTTGGCCGGCCGCGATTCGATCTTCGTCAGATTGATCCCCCGATTCGCGAGCGGCTCGAGGATCCGGTAGAGCGCACCGGGCTCGTTGCGCATCGCGAAGAGGATCGAGGTCTTGTCACGACTCGTCGGACCGCTCGGATGACGGCCGATGACCAGGAAGCGCGTGGAGTTGTGCGGGTTGTCCTCGATGCCGGCCCTCAGGATCGGGACGCCGTAGAGCTCGCCGGCCAGGTCGGAGGCGATCGCGGCGACGGTGACGTCGGACGCGGCGGTCTCGGCGGCGGACGCGGTCGAGAGCGACTGCTCGGTCGGCACGTCGGGCAGATGCTGGGCGAGCCAGCGGCGAACCTGCGCGAGGCCCTGCGGGTGCGAGAGCACGCGCTTGATCCCGTCGAGGCTCGTGGCCCGCGAGAGGAGGTTCTGCGTGATGTCGAGCCGCACCTCGCCGCAGATCAGCGCGTCCGAGTCGGTCAGGCGATCGAGCGTCACGTTGACCGCGCCCTCGGTGTTGTTCTCGACCGGCACCACGCCGTAGTGCGCGCGCCCGCGCTCGACGTCGTCGAAGACGTCGAGGATCGTCTTGGCCGGATGGTACCTCGCGGACGAGCCGAAGTGCCGGAGCGCGGCCTGATGCGTGAAGGTGGCCTGCGGCCCGAAGTAGGAGACGGTCAGCGCGGATTCGAGCGCGCGGCTGGCGGACAGGATCTCACGCCAGATGGCGGTGATCGCCGAAGCGCCCAGCGGACCGCCGCTCGACCCGGACAGACGGCGGAGAATTTCCGCCTCACGGTCCGGGGCATAGACCGGCGCATCCTGCCTTCGTTTGAGGTCTCCGATCTGGAGGACGGCCTCGGCGCGTTGGTTGAGGAGTTGGAGGATTCGGTTGTCGAGGTCGTTGATCCTGGAACGCCAATCGTCCAGGTTCATAGGGACTCCCACTGCTGCCTGGCTCTCGGGATATCGCGGATTATAGGCGCCGCCCCCGGCAAGAGCAAGTCACGTTCGCGGTCGACCCTCCGACGCCGCCACCGCAGCGCGCAATGCGCTCACCTCGCGCTCGGTCAGAGGCCGCGACTGCCCCGGTGGGAGCGCGCCGAGCGCCACCGGACCGAAGGCGATACGCCGTAGTGCCAGGACCCGATGGCCCAGCGCGCCGCAGAAGCGCTTGACCTCGTGCTTGCGGCCCTCCGCGAACGTGAGCCGCACACGGCTCTCCTGCGCTCCAGTGCGCTCGAGCTCGACCGCCAGGGGCTTCGCGGGGCCGTCGTCGAGCGCGACGCCGCGGCGCCAGCGCTCGAGGTCGGCGCGAACGACGCTCCCCTGCACCAGCGCCTCGTAGACCCGCGGCAGCGCGTAGCGCGGATGGAGCAGCCGATGTGTCAGCGGACCGTCGTTGGTGAGCAGCAGCGCGCCCTCGACGTCCCAGTCCAGCCGCCCGACCGGATAGAGCCTCACGTCGCGCTCGACCAGATCGGCCACGACGGGTCGGCCCTGCGGATCGCTCAGCGTGGTCACGTAGCCCCGAGGCTTGTTGAGGAGCAGATAGCGCTTCGACTCGGCCGGCGGCAGGCGGCGGCCGTCGACGGTGATCGCGTCGAGCTCGGGATCGGCCAGGGTGGCAGGACTGCGAGTGACGGCCCCGTTGACGGCGACGTGGCCGTCGACGATGAGGCGGTCACCTCCCCGGCGAGAGGTCAGCCCCGCTTGCGCCAGGATCTTGTTGAGTCTCAGCTTCGGCATGCTCGGCGACGGCCGCCAGCTCCGGCACCACCAGCTCGCCCTCGACCTTCGGCAGATCGCCGACGTCGCGCAGCCCGAACGCGACCAGGAACTCGCGCGTGGTCTCGAACAGGTACGGGCGGCCGGGCGCTTCCTTGCGGCCGGCGATGCGCACGAGCCGGCGCTCGAGCAGGTTGTCGAGCACGCCCTCGGAGTTCACGCCGCGGACCGCGTCGATCTCGGGGCGCGACACCGGCTGCTTGTAGGCGATGATCGCCAGCGCCTCGAGCGCGGGGCGCGAGAGCCGCGTGCGCGTGCGCGCGCGGGCCAGCCGGACGAGCCAGGGCGCGACCTCCGGGCGGGTCACCATGCGATAGCCGCCGCCCACCTCGACGATCTGCAGGCCCTGGGTCGAGGCGTCGTAGCGCGCGCGGAGCTCGTCGATCAGGCGGCGCGCCTCGCCCACGTCGCCCAGATCGAGCACCTCGCTGATGCGCTCGGCTTCCAGCGGCGTATCGGACGCGAACAACAGCGCTTCGACGACGTCAGTTGGAGTCGGCACGAGTTGGCTCTCCATTCGGCAGCGTGAGCTCTCCGTTCGGCGCCGCGGTCTGGCGCTCGATGACGATCTCGCCGAAGAGCTCGGTCTGCTGCGTCTTGATGCGGCCCAGGCGGACCAGCTCGAGTACCGCCAGGAGCGACACGACGATTTCAGAGCGGCGACGATCACCCGCGGTCAGGGACGAGAACAGCAAGGACCAGGTGTCGCGCAGGACCGAGAGGATCATCGTCATCCGCTCGACCACCGACGGCGGATTCGGCTCGACCTGCCGCGGCCGCTGCCGCGACTGCTCCTCGATGAGCCGCCGCAGGGTGCGCTCGATCAGATGCACGCTCAGATCCTCGAGCGGCACCTCCTCGGGCGGCGGCAGCGAGCTGCCCGGACGGCCCCAGATCAGCCCCTGCGCGGCCTCGCGCGCCGAGAGCCACTCGCCGAGGGCCTTCACCCGCGCGTACTCCCGCAGCCGCGCCTCGAGCTCCAACCGAAGCGCCAGGCCGTCCTCGTCGAGCTGCTCCTCCTCGGTCTCGTCCGGCGGCACCAGGAGCTTCGACTTCAGATAGATCAGGGTCGCCGCCATCACCAGGTACGCGCCGGCCGCCTCGAGGTCGCGGAACTCCATCGCCTCGAGGTGCGCGAGGTATTGATCGGTGATCGTGCGCACGGGCAGCGCGGACAGATCGATCTCGCTCGTGCGGCAGAGATGCAGGAGCAGATCGAAGGGGCCTTCGAAGGCGCCGACGCGAAGCGTGAGGTCGCGCGCGGGCTCGGCGACCGGCTTCTCTTCGGCGCTCATGGAGTCAGGCGCACCGCCGCCCGAACCTCCGCCATTGTGGCCTGCGCCACCTTGCGCGCGCGCCGCGAGCCCTCGTGCAGGATCTCGACGATCGCGCCGGGCTTCTCCGCAAACTTCTGCCGGCGCTCGCGGATCGCGCTCAGCGGCGGCACCATGTACTTGAGCAGCCGGTCCTTGCAGTCGAGGCACCCGATGCCGGCCGTCCGGCACCCGGTCGCCGCCCACTCGCGGTCTTCCGTCGGCGTGAAGATCTTGTGCAGGTCGAACACCGGACAGATATCGGGATTACCCGGATCCGAGCGCCGCTTGCGCGCGGGGTCGGTCACCATCGGACGGATCTTGCGCACGATCTCTTCCGGCGTGTCGGCGAGCTCGATCGTGTTGCCGTACGACTTCGACATCTTCCGCCCGTCGGTGCCAGGGACTTTCGGGATCTCCGTCAGCTTCACGTCCGGCTCGGGGAACAGCGCGCCGAACGTGTGGTTGAACCGCCGCGCCACCTCGCGCGTCAGCTCGACGTGCGGCGCCTGATCGATGCCGACCGGCACCCACTTGGGCTTGTACATGAGAATGTCGGCCGATTGCAGCAGCGGATAGCCGAGGAGCCCGTACGACGGCGACTCCAGATGCTGCTGCTCGATGCGCTCGCGATAGGTCGGCACGCGCTCGAGCCAGGTGACCGGCGTCGTCATCGAGAACAGCAAGTGCAGCTCGGCGTGCTCCGGTACCAGCGACTGGATGAACAACGTCGAGCGCTCGGGGTCGAGGCCCGCGCCGAGCCAGTCGGCCAGCATCTCGATCGCGTTGCCCGCGACGTCCGAGGTGTCGAGGTCGTCGGTCAGCGCGTGCCAGTCGGCGACGAAGTAGAAGCAGTCGAACGAGTCCTGGAGCTTGACCCAGTTGGCCAGCGCGCCGAGATAGTTGCCCAGGTGCAGTCGGCCGCTCGGCCGCATTCCCGACAGCACGCGCTCTTTCGACGTCACCGGGTCGAGTCTCCTTCGCGCTCCCACGCTTTCACGGAGCGGATGAACACATAGTACGCGTAGAGGCACGCGAGTAGAAGGCCCCGGACGCCGTCGAGGCATCCGAGCTTGAGGATATACATGGAGAGAAACCGTCCCGCCGGCCGGAGGACGAAATCGGCTGCGCGCACCCGCCGCCCGCTGCGCACCCACTCCTCCGCCGCCAGGGTCGAGTAGCGGTCGGCGCGCGCCAGAAAATCGGCGACGTCGCGATAGCTGCGGTGCACGAGCGGGCCGCGACAGCGCCCGACCGCGCCGGTCACCTCGACCGACTCGTGGACGGCGCGCTCGACGAACCGCCCGCGGCCGCGCCGGAAGAGCCGGAGCTGCCAGTCGGGCCAGAGACCGCCGTGGCGCACCCACTGCCCGCCGAACAGGTTGCGCCGCGGCACGCGATAGCCGTCGTGGGGCCCGTCCACGTCGAGCACGCGCTGGATCTCGTCGCGAAGCTCGGGGGACACTTGCTCGTCGGCGTCGAGCGAGAGGATCCAATCGCCGCTCGCCTCGGCCAAACCGAAGTTCTTCTGCGCCGCGAAGCCCGGCCAAGGCCGCACGATCACCCGATCGGTGAACTCGCGCGCGATCTGCGCGGTCTTGTCCTGCGAGAGCGCGTCGATCACGACGATCTCGTCGGCCCAGGCCACGCTCTCGAGACACGCGCGCAGGCGCTCCTCCTCGTTCAAGGTCACCAGGACGACCGAGAGCCGCGGCCGCGTCATCGCACGACGTCCGCCGGCAAGGAATCGGCCGCCGGACCATCGAGGATTTCGCCCACCGCACCGAGCACGGGCTCGACGGCGAGCGTGTTCATCGTGCGATCCGGGCTCGCGAGCGTTCGGTGTCCGCGCCCGTACGGCCCGTTGCGCTCGGTCGACGTCGGGCCGTAGAGCCCGACGCAGCGCGTGCCGAGCGCGGCGGCCAGGTGGAGCGGGCCGGTGTCGCCGGCCACGACGACACTCGCGCGTCGAAGCACCGCCAGAAGCTCGTCGAGATTGGTCGGCGGCGCCAGGATCCGGCGCGCCCGACCGTCGGGATCGGCTTCGGCGATCGCGCGGGCCTGACCGAGCTCGTTCGGACCCCAGACCACCAGCACCGAGGCGCCCACGTCGTCGACGAGGCGGCGGGCGAGCGCACGGAAGCGCTCGACGGGCCAGCGCTTGTCGGGTCGTCCCGCGCCGGGGTTCAGAACGATGAGACGATCGCGCGGCTTGAGCCCGGCGCCCATCAGGAACTCGTCGATTCTCGCTTCGGCCTGTGCGTTGGTCGGCAGCACGAACTTGGCGGTCCGCGGCCGCGCCCCGAGCGGCTCGACCAGCGCCAGGTAGCGGTCGACGATGTGGTGCGCGGTCGGCGGCGGCGTCACGCGCCGGTTCGTGAACAGCGTGTTCACGCGCTCGCGGCAGTGCGCCGCGCTGAACCCGATCCGGAGCGGCGCGCGCGTCGCGGCGGTGATCACACCGCTCTTGGCCAGGCCTTGCAGATCGATCGCGACGTCGAAACGCGAGGCGCGCAGGTGCCGCCGGAGCGCGGCGAGCGCGCCGGCCGTCTCGGCGAGCGCCAGCGGCGCGCGCGCGCGCCGCCACGTGCGGGTGTCGACCGGCACGATCTCGCTCAGCGCCGGATTGTCGCGCAGCACTGCCGCCTCGCGGCGCTCGACGATCCACGTGAGCCGCGCGTGCGGCAGCGCCTCGTGGAGCGCCGCGGCCACCGGCAGCGCGTGCACCACGTCGCCGATCGAGGAGAGCTTGACGAGGGCGATGTTCACCGGAAGCGCTCGAGGATCTGCGCGATCAGGTCGCGCGTGGAGTGGTCCTTCGGATCGCCGACGACCGCGACGCGCCCGCCGATCGAGCGCACGGTCGCGCCCTCGGGGACCGTGTCGGGACGATAGTCGGTGCCCTTGGCGTGGACGTCCGGCCGCAGCGAGGCGATCAGGCGGTCGGCGGTGTCCTCCTCGAAGACGACCACGTGATCGACCTCGCGGAGGGCCATCAGGATCTCGGCGCGCTCGGCGGCGGGCATCAACGGCCGGCCCTTGCCCTTGAGCCGCGCGACCGCGGCGTCCGAGTTGATGCCGACGAACAGGACGTCGCCCAGTCCGCGCGCGGCGCGCAGGTACCGGACGTGGCCGACATGGAGAAGATCGAAGACGCCGTTGGCCAGCACGATGCGCTTTCGCTGGGCCCGGAGCCGATCGGCCAGCGCGACCGCCTCGTCAAGCGTCATGCAGCGAGAGCGCCTGCCGGAGCTCCGACGGAAGGACCGTCGCGGTGCCGCGCTTCATGACGACGAGGCCGCCCGCGACGTTCGCCAGGGTGGCCGCCTGCAGCGGCGTGGCGCCGCACGCCAGCGCCAGCGTGAACGTGCTGATCACGGTGTCGCCCGCACCGGTGACGTCGGCGATCTCGTCGGTGCCGTGGATCGGAATGAACGTCGTCGCGCCGTCGCGCTCGAGCAGCGCCATCCCACGGCTGCCTCGCGTGACCAGGAGCATGCGCGCATCGAGCCGCTCGAGCAGCTGCCGTCCCGCCTTCTCGACCGCGCGCTCGTCGTCGGCCGGCATCCCCGTGAGCTGCTCCAGCTCGGCCTCGTTCGGCGTGGACGCGGTGACGCCGGTGAATCGCGGAATCTGGTAGCGGCTGTCGACGCTGACGACCGCATTCGCGTCGCGGGCGACGGCCTTGATTCGCTCGAAGATTCGCGGCGTGACGCTGCCGTAGCCGTAGTCGGAGATCACGATCGCGTCCGCGCGCGCGCCCAGCGCGGTCAGGCGCTCGAGCAGAGCGTCCTCGGTGGTGGGCTGCGGCTCCCCGGGCGGCTCGCGATCCAGGCGCACCACCTGCTGGCGGGTCGCCTGGTAGCCGCCGGCCATGATGCGCGTCTTCATCGGCGTCGTACGCCCGCTCTCGACGACGATGCCGTCGGTGGCGATCCCGGCCGCGCGGAACAGCGCCAGCATCTCGTCGCCGGCGCCATCACGGCCGACCACGCCGATCGGCGTCACGCGCGCGCCGAGCGCGTGGACGTTGTGGGCCGCATTGGCGGCGCCGCCGAGGAAGACCTGCCGCTCCGAGAAGCGCAGGATGAGCACGGGCGCCTCGCGCGAGATCCGCGCGGGCTTGCCGAAGAGGTACTCGTCGAGGATCAGGTCGCCGACGACGACCACGCGCCGGCCGGCGAAGCCGTCGATCGTCTTGCGCAGGGCCGCGAGGGAGGCCGTCACGGCACGAGCCTCTGGATCGCCCACTCGGCTGCGCCGAGGAGATCGTCGGTCACGTGGTCGGGCGCGACCGGCAGCCCGGTGCGCCGATACTCCCATTCGCCGAGCCCGTAGCCCGTGAGCACCAGCACCGCCCGCGCACCAACAGCGCGCGCCGCGACCAGATCGGAGCCCTTGTCGCCGACGAGCGTCGAGCGCGCGAGATCGAGTCCGAGATCGGCGGCGGCCTGGAGCAGAAGACCGGGCTTCGGCTTGCGGCACTCGCAGGCCATGCGGTACGGCGGCTCGCCCTCTGTGGGATGGTGCGCGCACACGTAGACGCCATCGAGATGGGCGCCACCGTCTTTGAGCTGCGAGACGAGCGCCGCGTTCACGGCGGCGAGGACCTCCGCCGAGAAGTAGCCCCGCGCGATGCCGGCCTGGTTGGTCACGACGACCGCGGCGATGCCGGCGGCGTTCAAGCGGCGGACGGCCTCCGCCGAGCGCGGGAGCAACCGAAGGCGGCTTGGATGGTTGACGTACCCGACTTCCTCGGTCAGCGTCCCGTCACGATCCATGAAGACCGCGGGCCTTCCCGCCATCGTGGGAAGTCTAAGCGCTACCGCCGGATTTCTCAAGAAATATCGGCTCTTGCGCGCGTAACCTGAGCGTAGACCTGAGCAAAGCCGTTGACCTGGGCGGCGTAAGTATAGGGCTCGGCGGCGCGTCTGGCTGCCTGCGCAACGTCCTCTGCCGGGCGCTCGCGGAACCGCTCGAGTGCTGCCGCGATCGCGCCGGCATCGCTCGGCTTGACGACGGCGCCGGTGACACCCTCAGTGATGACCTCGGCGCCGCCAGCGCGCGCGCTCGCGATCACCGGAACGCCCGAGGCCAGCGCCTCCAGGTGCACGTTGCCGAACGGCTCGTACCGGCTCGGCAGCACGACCACGTCGGCTCCGGCGTACCACCGCTCAGGATCGGCGCGGGCGCCGAGCCACACGACTCGCTCGGCGACGCCCAGGCGCGCGGCCAGCGCCTGATACTCGCGCACGTCGCCCTTGCCGAGCACGAGCAGGCGGCTCGCGCGATCGCCGAACGCGGCGAACGCTTCGATCGCGGTCGCCAGGCCCTTGCGCGCGAAGCCGCTGCCCACGAAGAGCAGCGTGTACGCCTCGGCCGGAATGCCGGCCGCCGCGCGCACCGGCGCCCGGTAGCGCACGCGATTGTCGGGATGGAAGCGCCGGAGGTCGACGCCGTTGTAGACAACGGCGATCCGCTCGGGCGCGACCCCGTAGAGCGTCTGGATCTCGCGCCGCCCGGCCTCGGCGATTGCGACGATGCGCGGGGTGCGCGCGAAGACGCGGCGCTCGAGGCCCAGGACGATCCGATGATAGAGGCCGCGCGCCCGTGGATGGGCCTCGCTCGCAAGATAGGCGCGATGGCAGCCCTCGCCCGCGCGATACACGTCCTGACGGAGCGTCCGCTCGTGGCTCTGCACGATGTCCCAGCTCGCCAGCGCGACGGCGCGCCGCGCGCTCAACGCGAGCGCCAGCACGCGCGCGGCCGACGGTAGCGGCGGCAGGGACAGGGTGTGGAGCGTCACGCCGCGCATCGGCGCCTGGCCGGGCGGGCTCAGCAGATGGACGTCGTATCCGTGGTCGACGAGGGCGCCGACCAGCCCCACGGTCGCCCGCTCGACGCCGCCATGGAATACGAAGGGCCGCGCGATAACGAGCAGCTTCACGAGCGCGTGAGCCGGTCGAGCAGCGGGAACAGGGCGGCTCGCGCGACGCGAAAGCTGTAGCGCGCCTCGCAGCGCTCGCGCGCGCGACGGCCGAGCGCCGCGGCTTCTCCCGGATTGTCGAGCAGGCGCTTGATCGCGCCGGCCAGCGCCGAGACGTCGCCGGGCGCCACCACGAGGCCGCAGCCCTCGAGGATCTCGGGGATCATCGAGACCGACGTCGAGACGATCGGGCGGCCGAGCGCCATCGCATCGAAGAGCTTCGCGGGCACCTGCCCGATCGTGTCGGTCGTATCGCGCTGAGGCACCGCGACCACGTCGGCGGCGACGAGATAGCGCGGCACCTCGTCGAACGGGATCTCGCCGGTCACCCGCACGTGCGCGGGCGCCGACCAGCGCGGCGCGCCGCTCCGGGCCGGATCGACGCCGACCAGCGCCAGCACAACGCCGGGCCCGAGCGAGCCCACCGCCTCGACCAGGTCGTCGACGCCCTTGTGGCCGCGCGGCGTGCCGAGGAACATGACCACCTTGTCGTCGCCGACGCCGAGGCGCGCGCGCGCCGCGGCCCGCTCGTAGCTCGCGGGGTTCCACGCGTCGGTATCGCGCACGTGCGGCAGCAGCGTGCCGCCGAAGCGGTGCTCCAGAAAGCGCGAGGCCACCGTGACCGCGTCCGCCCGGGACACGAGCTTCTCGGCGAGCCACGTCCACGTGAGCCCGTTCGGGTCGGTGAGGTTGAGCGCGCGGCCGGCGGCGCCCCACACCCCGGAGCGCGAGAAGAAGCCGACCTCCCAGTCGTCGATGTCCAGCACGAGGGGCCGCCGGCGTCGGGCCCTAGCGAGCAGACCGAGCCCGAAGCTCGTGGGGCGCGGCTTGGACGCGACCAGGATGTCGCCGTCGACCAGCTCGAGCAGCGCCCCTACCCGACGCGCGAAGCCGGGATAGCGGCCGGCCACCACGCTGCGCTGGGCGATCGCGCCGTCCCGCGCCGGCTTCCAGACCTCCGGGCCGAAGCGCGGCCCGACCACCTCGACCTCGTAGCGTGATGCCAGAAGCCGCGCGAGCAAGTCCGCGCGACCCGTCGCATTGTCCGACAGGTCGGCGGCAAGGACGGAGACCTTCACGCGGCCCCGGTCGAGACGAGCCGGCTGTAGCGCTCCTCGAGCGCCGCCGCGACGCGAGCGCCCGAATATCGTTCCTCGACGA